>JBIKIB010000388.1:0-3645 GCA_044361845.1 Chitinophagaceae bacterium
ATCTGAATACAGAGGCTTTTTTTGTAACCCTAGACAAATCCGGTATGGAGTTCAATCCTTCAACAATGTACAACGACTACTTCATCAATACAGAACTCTTTCATTGGCAGAGTCAAAATGCAACAACGCCGGAAAGTCCCAAGGGACAATCCTATATTCATCATGCAGCTTCTGGGAAAAAAATATTGTTATTTGTTCGTGAAGCCAATCGAGATGAAGATGAACTTACGATGGGATTTGTCTGCTGCGGATTGCTCCAATACGTCTCCCACGAAGGCAGCAAACCCATGAGCATCACCTGGCGGATGGAAGTCCCCCCGCCTGCGATGCTGCTGCAAGAGGGGCGTAAGCTTGCGATTGGATAGTGGATGTTGGAAATCATGCATGAAAAAATCAATTGAAAGTAAATCGCCAGACCAAAATGCTATTGGTAGGGCTATTAACGTCGAATCCGCTGTGCCATCATTTCAACGGCGTCATGGCCTGCAAGGATATCATCCTCGCAGACTCGGATCTGTTCATGCTGGGTGCAAGTTTCATAAGGTCAGGCACTACGATCACCGGCTGCAAGCGGCATCCGATCGGCCCATTGCTGCGCGACTGGGAGACCAGTGACATGCTGAAGTCTGAGGATGGAAAGAGTTTCGTCATCAGCGTCGGCGGAAGCCTTGGCTCAGGCGCTCATTCCTGTCTGCTCTGGAATCCCGAACAGGGCCTCTTTCACGATCACCAAGTGAAAGGCTGGTCACTCAAATGGCGACACCTGTGAACATTCCCCAAACCCGTCATCGACATCATCAGCATGCGTAGGCTGGTCGACCTCGCGATCCAGGCATCCCGATGACGGAAATCCCGCGCAGTTCAGTACTTTCAAGCCATGAAACATGCGCTGTTATTCCTGCTCTTCCTGGCACATGGCGCCTTGGCGCAGACGGACCCCCGACCCAACATCATCTTGCTGATGAGCGACGACCAGGGCTGGGGAGAGACGGGCTACCGCGGCCATCCGCAGTTGCGGACGCCAGCGCTTGACGACATGGCCGCACATGGACTGCGGATGGATCATTTCTATGCCGGAGCGCCCGTCTGCTCTCCCACCCGCGCCAGCGTGCTCACCGGACGAAATAACGACCGGACAGCCGTCTCCAGCGTAGGCAGACCGATGCGGACCGGGGAGACCACCATCGCCCGGCTGCTCCGGGACGCAGGCTACGCCACCGCGCATTTCGGCAAGTGGCACCTGAGTGGCTTCAAAGGTCCAGGCGCGCCCGTACTCGCCTCGGATGCCCGCCATCCGGGCGTTTTCGGGTATGAATACTGGCTGGCAAGTACTAATTTTTTCGACATCGATCCCATGCTGGGTCGCAACGGCGTGCCCGAGGCATTCACCGGCGGGTCGTCGGAAGTGGTCATCCGCGAGGCCATGAAATACATCGATTCGGTAAAACGCACCGGCAAACCCTTTTTCATGACGGTCTGGTTCGGAAGTCCTCATGATCCATGGCAGGCTGCTGAGTCAGACCGGGCGCCCTATGCCGGCCAGGGCGATCGCGCCATGCATCACTACGGGGAGATCGCGGAGATGGACCGAAGCATTGGTCTGCTGCGTGGACGACTCCGCGCCATGGGCATCGCCGACAACACCATCCTCTGGTTCAATAGCGACAACGGCGGGGTCAAGCCCTTCGCACCCTCCGTCAATGGCGGACTCCGCGGCTTCAAGGGGGATCTCTACGAAGGCGGGATCCGCGTGCCCTGTGTGATCGAATGGCCCGCCGTCATCCGAAAGCCGCGGATATCGGAGATGCCGGCCTCCACACTCGACATCCTCCCCACGCTGGCCGAGGCCGCCGGTTTGGCAACCCACACAATCGGGCGACCAATCGACGGGGCCAGCATCCTCGGACACCTGCATGGCAGCCTGCGCGAACGCACCGGCCCCATCCCCTTCCGATATCAGCAGAAGGCCGCCTGGGTCGACTATCCATTCAAGCTCGTCTCTTCAAAGTTTCGGGAAGGGACCTTCGAACTCTACGACCTGCGCCACGACCCGCAGGAAACCACCGACCTCATCACCCGCGAACCATCCGTTGCAAAACGACTGATCGAAGCGTTCCAGGCCTGGAACGCCTCAGTGGACCGCAGCGTCGCCGGCGCAGACCATCCCGGAGGATTGACCGTACCCGATCCGCCCGCCAGGGCCTGGATCTCGGCAGCGGAGTACAAGCCGTTCCTGGAGGTGTTGCTGAAGCGTCCGGAGTACCGGCTGGTGAAGGCGGAGGAGGACTGAAGATTCTTCAACTTTACCGAATCATGCCATTAGAGTGATTGTAAATTAGCCTGATTCTGTGTAATTTGAAGTATAACACACCCTGATGATGGTAAAGCGCCCACACAAAAAAGAGAACATAAATATTGAGTCGGGAGACAAATCAAGATTCCATTCCGATGTCAGGCATGTCAAACTGCTTAAACTGGTGATGAGGGAGGCTGTGACCGATGCATTGAATGTGAGTAAGGCGTTGAATATTCCTGACACTTTCATGGATCATGGCAGAATCATCAGAACCCATCCGGATGGCACGCAGGAAGTGATCGCTATTAAAACAAAACAGGCGAGTATCCATCCCGAAAACAAATTGAAAAAAGGAGCTGTAATAAATGTCCGGCAGCAATAGGAAGAGACTCAGGGTTTTTGCTGGACCCAACGGATCAGGCAAGAGTACGCTTTTCTCGAAATTCAGCCGAAAATATGATCCGGGTGTTTTTGTAAATGCGGATGAAATTGAAAAGTGTCTAAGCGCGAACGGATATGTCAATCTCTCAGATTACAATCTGCATACAGCTGGCTTAGACCTGCAACATTATCAATCAACACAGGAATCAAAATCATTCATCAATAAGTCGATAGAACTCGGTATTGCTCAGATATCCATCGATCTGAAGGAGAATTGCCTTGTATGTCCGAATCTAACAGTTACGCCATACAGCGCCGCTTACGCTGCAGCGTTCATACGATGGTTATTGTTTCAAAATGGAAAGTCATTTTCCATGGAAACCGTCATGAGCCATCCATCGAAGATCCAGGAAATAAAAAATGGCAATCAACTTGGATACAAGACATATCTATTTTTGTTTGTACCGATGATCCGATCATCAACATAGATCGTGTTGAGGCAAGGGTTCGGAAAGGCGGTCACAGGGTAGATGCAAATAAGATCATTGCAAGATATCAGTCAACGTTAAAGTTGCTCAAAGAGTCGGTATCCATCACATACCGTTGATATTTATTTTATAATTCAGGACAGAAAATGATACTGATCTCGGAATCATACAAAGGGCAGTTAAAGATCATGGAAGAGGATCTTCCACAATGGTTCAAAAATGTATTTGAAGCGTCCGCATAAAATACATAAATGTCATTTAGATTTGAATTGCAGATGTTTAAGAGCTTTTTTTCTGATCGATAATGGCCCTACTGCAATAAAAAAAATTAAAGGTATTTCCCCAAAAACACAACCGCTCCTCACCCTCATCCTCCACCAAACACAACCTCTCTCCTATTGTCTTCCTGAGCGAAGCGAAGGACCTGGCCTGTTGGCTGTTGCACATTGCACTATGACGACAACGAACATAAATACAAAA
>JBIKIB010000001.1:0-38317 GCA_044361845.1 Chitinophagaceae bacterium
GGTGATCTCTATTTTGACGACATGGGAGTGGATGAATACGTTGCCGATGAGGTTTTGCTGGATACACTTTGGAGCAGACTGGTCAAAAAATCAGGATTGGAACTTGCCACCAGAATGTGGAAGGAGTGGGGGCTGACAGGTAATTTCACGGATCACCTAAGGGCTGAATTGGGTAGATGCCTGTTCAGCATTGATATCAAAGAAGCGAATCCTAAACTGCGCGCATTCAAAAGTCTTTTTTATGTACCGCGGTGGACATGTGCCAACCTCGAGATTTTCCAGGATTTCGGTCCGAACCTGATACCATACTTCGACAACCGCATGTGCGAATTCATTTGTACAGTACCTGAAAAATGGCTGTCGGGAAGGAAGTTACAGATAGAGTATCTTAAAAGAAGATCCCCGGCGCTGGCTCGTATCACATGGCAGTCACATAAACCATTCAACCTTTACAACCATGAATGGGACAGGGTTCCTTTCAATCTTCCATACCGTTTCATCAACAAGATCAAGCGGATCTTATCAAAGGACCATACGATTCAGCGGAACTGGGAACTTCAATTCCTTGGGGATGAGAATGAAGCCCATCTAGAAAAAAACCTTTTGAATGATCCCTCATTCCACGAGCTCATCCCGAGGCATATTGCAAAAGAGTTCTATCAGAAATTCAAATCAGAAAACCAGCTTACATATTACAATAGCACAACCATGATGCTTACGTTGAGTATGTTCCAGCAGCTGCGAGCGGAAGTAAATGGTTGATGTGGCGTTTCATGAAACATTACTTTTAAATAAATCGAAATTGTTTGAATTTCTTAAATATCCGTCACCGACCTGGTACTACAGGAACTACAACTTGTCCAGGGTTCGTTTGTATGACGAGGCTTTCCTGAAGGAGCAGGCAGTGATAGGAAACTTGTTGGCCGACACGATGTACCAAGATCCGAATGCTGCAACGGCAGACCTCATCTATCAGGCATTGTCAGGTGGTTTGATACAGAAAAACCCTGCATCCAATGCACAGCATACAGCATCTGAAATCAATAACCCCGAAGACAATTATCGTTTCCTTCGAAAATACTTCCCGGCAAAGTGGAGTTTTTACACGCTATTTGTTCGGATCCTGACATTGCATCATCCGGTCCGGGAGATATCAGGTTTTCTTAGGAGCAGACATGTCAAGAAAGTGAATATTCATGGGAACGATGATGGGTTTCAGGATTTCCGGGACTTCGACCCTCCCATTGAAAAGGATTCCGCTTTCGTATCGGTCATCATCCCCACCCTCAACAGATATACGTATCTCGCGGATGTTTTCAAAGACCTTGAGAAGCAGACCTGGAAGCATTTTGAAGTGATCATATGCGACCAATCGGATCCATTCGATGCAAAAGCATATGAAGGTTGGAACCTTGACATGAAGGTCATACAACAAGAAGAGAAAGCCTTGTGGAAAGCCCGCAACAAATGTATTGATGCATCCAAGGGAAATCTCATCCTGTTGTTCGATGATGATTCAAGGGTCGAACCTGACTGGATCATAAATCACATCAAATGCCTATATTACTTCGATGCGGCCATCTCCGCAGGGGTAACGGATACGATCATAGGGCATGGCCTTTCTGCCAAGGAAAGCTATTTCCATTATTCAGATGTTTTTGATACCGGGAATGCACTCCTGAAGCGTATTGTTTTCGATTCTGTTGGACTTTTCGACAGACAATTCGAGAAACAGCGCATGGGTGATGGGGAGTTTGGCATGAGGGCTTATCTGGGTGGCTTCCCATCGATATCCAATCCACATGCAAGCCGTGTGCATCTTAAAGTGGATACCGGTGGTCTACGTCAGTTTGGCAGCTGGGATGCTTTCAGGCCAAAGAATATTTTTTCACCAAGGCCCGTTCCAAGCGTCTTGTATTTCTCCAGGAAATATTTCGGTGCGACATCCTCTATCATCATGATCATGAACTCACTTGCTTCATCGGTCATCCCATATAAATATAAAAAGAACAGAACGCTCAAGATGATCTCTCCGATGATCATGATCATTCTTTCTCCATTGCTGTTGGTGCAGGTCTTGCGTTCCTGGCATTTGTCCGGGAAAAAACTACAGCAAGGCCCAATCATACGGATGCCAAAAAAAGATCATGAAATTATTACTGATCAGTTCTGAATTTCCACCCGGCCCGGGGGGCATCGGGCACCATGCATATTCTTTGTGCAAGGCCATGTGTCATTTGGGCCATGAAGTGACCGTACTGACCGTCACAGACTTTGCCACAGCGGAAGATGTACGCAGGTTCGACGAGGATCATGATTTCAGGATCATCCGATTTCCACGGATAGGATGGAGGACCTATCTGAAAAGAATTTCCATCACTGACCATGATGTCCGAAAAAATAAATATGAAGCAGTGCTGCTCACCGGGAAGTTCTCACTGTGGATCGGTGCATATCTCAAAATACGCTTCCCACGGTTGAGGACCATTGCGATCTTGCATGGCAGTGAAGTGAATCCATCAAGGCTTCCATTGCGGAAACTCACCCATCATTCCATTGCTTCTGCGGATGAGATCGTTTCCGTGTCGCACTTCACCGCATCTTTACTGCCACAAAAGATAAGAGATGCCAGGAACATTCACATCATCCCCAATGGGATCGATATCGTGCAATTGTCATCATATAATTCCGCTTCGGGTTTGGCCTTGAAAGGGGATCCGAAACTGCTGACGGTTGGGCATGTGTCACCCCGAAAAGGACAACACAGGGTGATTCGGGCTCTTCCGGAATTGAGAAAAATATTTCCGGCGCTTCACTATCACATCGTAGGTCGGCCGATCACAAAGGACAAGCTGGTTGCTTTATCGAAAGAACTCGGTGTCGCCGACATGGTCACCTTTCATGGTGCTGCAGCCACGCATGAGGAGCTTGCCAGGTATTATCAACATACGGATGTGTTCATGTTGCTCAGCGAAAACCAGCCCGACGGGGATGTGGAAGGTTTCGGCATCGTGGCATTGGAAGCGAACTACTTCGGTCTTCCCGTTGTCGGTGCGAAAAAATGTGGAGTGGAAGATGCCGTGGATGACAGGAAATCCGGTATCCTGGTCGATGGCAACGAAACCATGGAGATCGCAGATGCCGTGACGCGTTGCATGGCTGATAAGCATAAGATGTCAGATGCTGCCAGAGCTTGGGCCCAGAGACATGACTGGGATCATATTGTTCACCGATTCATGAAGGTCATACAGTGAAAAAACTCGTCATCATATCACATACTGATCATCAGAGAACAGCCGCGGGCGAAATCGTGGGTTGGGGGCCAACCGTGACTGAAATAAACTATCTCGCAGGATTTTGGGACGAAGTAGTGCATGTTGCCTGTTTTGAAGATGGCCCCCCCAAGGGAAGTTCCCTTCCGTATGACAAAATAAATATAAGATTGGAATCGATCCCACCCTTCGGTGGCAAACGGCTCCAGGACAAAATATCCATCATAACGAACGCCCCACAGATCATATCGACAGTTAATCAGGCACTCAAAGGTGCCACGCATGTGCAGTTGCGATTACCGATGGGTATTGGTATTTTTCTGCTTCCATATTTCACATTTCGGGATCGGAGTAAATATGTGTTCTGGGTTAAATATGCCAATAACTGGAAACAAAAAAATCCTCCTGTGGGATATGCATTCCAGCGATGGTTCCTTGACAGGAATCTGGCAGGATGTAAAACAACCATCAATGGATTCTGGGATGACCAGCCCGCCCATTGCGTATCTTTTGAAAATCCGAGCCTTCGACTTTCAGACCTTGATGCGGGAAAACTTGCGCTTGCCCGTAAAACCTTCAGCCCTCCGTTCACCTTCACGTTCATTGGAAGAATGGAAGATGAAAAGGGCGTGACAAGGATCCTTGAGGCACTCCGATCTATGAATCCTGAAATGATCGGCACGGTACATTTCATAGGGGACGGCAATAGAAATGCGGACTATATCGCTAATGCAGCATTCCTCGGTGATAAAGTCCGGTTTCATGGCTACCAAAAAGGAGATACCATCCGTGCTGTACTTTCAGCATCACATTTCTTCCTGCTGCCGACCACCGCCTCAGAGGGATTTCCCAAGGTGGTTGCGGAAGCATGCTGTTATGGCTGCATACCCATCGTTTCTGACACGAGCAGCATCCCTCACTATGTTAAACACGGACAGAACGGTTTCGTTTGGTGTGCAGGGGGAACCTTGGCTTTCGCGGATGTCCTGGCAGATGCCGTTACTGAAAATAAGGACCGACTGGAGATAATCGCAAATAATGGAAGAACGCTTGCAGAAAAGTTCACATTGGAGCGTTATCACAGTAGACTCAACTCTGAAATATTCAAAGCGTGAAGCCAACCATCCAAAACATATCCGATCCTGCTCAAGCACTTAAATGGACGATCGTCCATGCCGTCATCGGAGCCATATCGGCATTCACACCGTGGGCATTCATATTTTATTTCTATTTGATCCTTTTTTTCAATGTCAAACAGGCTTTCAGCGTCTTAAAGAAAGGGAATATCATCATGTTCACCTTGCTCGTAGGCTATCTTCAAAGCTTCGAGCAGGTGGCAAGGGTTTCAAAAAGCTACCCTTTCGTACCAAGTGAGTTTGCCAAATACATATCTGTACTATTCGGGATATACGCCCTCAGCGTGAGTAAGCGAAAATCCAATCCCGTGGGGATTGCGATGTTCATTTTGATAACACCTGCTATTTTTTACGACTTCAGCGGACAGCGGGGATGGGCTGAGATCGTCAACCACTTTCTTTCTCCCTTCGCCGTTTCCCTGGCGGTGATGTTGTGGGGAGGGTATCGTCCGACGGACCTGATGATCTCAAGGCTCATGAGATTGATATGGCTTGGTTTCGTGTCCGTATTGATATCCGTTGTGGTGAAAACCCCGGAATTGGAAACATTGAATTTCGGTCTTGAAGGGAATGCTGCCACATCTGGCGGTGCATCCACCAACCAGATCTCCACGATACTTGGATTCGGGATGTTCCTCTCATTCTACTCCCTGTACAAAAAAGAAAATTTCAGTGGTTACAAACTGGGGGATATGGCCATTTTTCTGCTCTTTTCATTGCAGACCTTACTGACATTTTCCAGGGGCGGTATGATCGGGGGAGTATTAGCGATACTCGTCATGGTTTTCGGATCTGCAGTCACTTCATCGCCTTCTGAGGCCTCTGCCACTGTCCAGGGAAAGAAAAAGAAAGGTTTCCCCGTGATATACCTCGTAGTGGGTGTCATTTTACTTTTAGTGGCATTCACGATCGTGGATCAGGTGACAGGCGGGAAATTGAGTCTGCGATATCAAGGAGAAACACAAGGAACAGTGGGTGGGTATGCAGAAAAAGACATCAATCGATTCACATCCGGTAGAAGCGGTATTGTGGAAGATGATATAAAAGTATGGCTTGACAATCCCGTCATTGGCGGAGGTATCGGCTCTTCCCCCTATCTGAGGATGAGGCACCAGACTGATGGTGGTGATTTTTACATCACTCCGCATATTGAATTGAGCAGATTACTGTCTGAACATGGGATATTAGGCATAGGCTATTTTATTTTGATCGTTTACATCGGAATTCGGACGTGGTTCAGGCGAAATCAACTGCCATCGGGTGATGTCCTTTTTGCACTATATATACTGGCTATCGCGACATCATTCCATGCCGCGATGCGGACATTCGTAACACCATTCCTGATATCCATTTGTGCCATGTCGCTCAGTAAACCCCTTTCGAGAAAAAGTCAATGACAAAGAAGATACTTTTCGTCGGCGCCATCAATAGGCAAAACCCTCCAGCTAATGGTGAGGAATACAAGAATCAGATCTTGCTGGGATACCTTGAACGCGGCATGGATGTGGTGTCGATCGATACGATGGCTTGGAGCAAAGACCCCAAAGTATTGCCTTCTCTGATCTATCACATGATGTTCCCAGGGTACGATAGCATTGTCATATCCGCATCCAGTGCATCCGTCTTCAAGCTTCTCAACTTCATGAGAAGATTCAATGGCAGGATGAAGAAGATCATATACTTCGTCATCGGCGGTTATTATCCAACGGGGATCTCTGAAGGTAAATATAAAGCCGTAGCCTATCAGAAACTTCGGAGCATTGTGGTGGAAGGTGACAGGATGAAAAAGGAACTGATAAGCCTGGGTATCCTTGCCCCGGTGCATGTGGTACCTAACTTCAAAAAAATTGACCGGCTATGGGGTCATCCTTCCAAATATGACGAACCCCGACTCAGATTTATTTTCGTATCCCGCATCACGGATACAAAAGGTGTCTCACTGATCTTTGAAGCACTAAAGGATCCACGGTTCCACTCCCTTTCCGAGTCCTTCAAAATCGATTTCTACGGACCCGTAGAAAAAGAATATAAGGTGACTTTCGAAGAAGGCATCCGATCATCTCCGAATTGCAACTATTGTGGATACCTCGATATAAACAACAAACGCGATGAATGCTACGGCATGATGTCAGCATACCATGTCATGCTATTCCCCACCTTCTGGATGGGTGAGGGATTTCCGGGAGCGATCATTGATGCTTTAGTATGTGGCATTCCGGTCATCGCCAGTGACTGGAACATGAACAGCGAAGTGATAACAGAAGGATTTACCGGAAAACTGATCCCCAACAAGGATGTGAACGCATTGGCAGATGCGATGATAGATGCCATATCAGATAGGGAAAAATGGCGAATCATGAGCGAAAATTGTCACCGGCAGGCATTGGAATTCGACACGGACGCAGTATTGGACAAACACATAGAGAAAATCATCTGAGTACATGATGCAACATATCAGGAACAGTTTACTGGAAAAAATGATCCTACCCATTGGTGACAGCATACTGGGAGGTAGTTTCATGACCGAACTAAAGGAATTGAGGACAATGAAGGGGCATTTACATCTGCAGATGCAAAAGCTGAAGAATGTCCTTGACCATGCCTCGGAGAATTCCCCCTATTACAGGAACTTTCATGTGAAAAAGAAAGTTGACCCCGTTGAATACCTGCGACAATTCCCGATCCTGACAAAAGCCGATCTCCGGCAACACACAGCTGACATACTCACGCAGCCCATGGATGGCCTAACAAGGGAATGCAGCAGCGGGACATCCGGATTTCAAAGCATCGTACACTGGACAAAACGAGAGCAATCGCAACACAGGGCGACACAACTTCTTTGGTGGGAATGGGCAGGCTACAGGATCGGTGATCCCCTGGTGCAGACAGGCATCACACCCAACCGAAAGCTGATAAAAGGCATCAAGGATAAACTTTTCAATACATATTATCTGCAGGCATTCAGTCATAGTCAGGATGATGTCGCAAAAGCATTCGCCTGGGCGAAAAAGAAGAAAGACCCTGTTCTTGCCGGTTATGCGTCATCGTTATATGTACTTGCCCAGTTCGCTGAAAAGATGGGTGTGGATCTGCATTTCAAAACCGCAATATCCTGGGGTGACAAACTTTTTCCGCATTATAGAAAACTCATCGAGTCCGTCTTCTCAACACGTGTTCATGAAACATACGGATCCGCAGAAGGACTGATGATGGGTGCACAGAAAGATCTGGATTATATGTACCAGATGAACTCAAATGTATTCATGGAACTCCTTGATGATGATGGTCAGCCCGTCAAGGAAGGAGAGATGGGGCATGTCATCGTCACGAACCTGAATGCATATGCCATGCCGCTCATCCGTTATCGGATCGGCGACCTTGCCAGGATGCTACCGAAGGAAGATTATCCCTCACAAAGGGAGCTTCATTTTCCGCTGATCGAAAAAGTGATCGGCAGGGATACGGATCTCGTTCGCACTCCAGGAGGAAAGATGATGGTCGTCCATTCGTTCACAGGCATCTTTGAACATATTCCCCAGATCAGCCAATTCAAGATCATCCAGGAAAAACTGGAAGGCATCACCATAGAATTCGTCAGAGGCGATGGTTTCACCGAAGAATTACTTGTGAAGGTCGAAACCAACATCCTCAATAATATCCGCGAACCTTTTGAGATCATATTCAGGGAAATGATGGCCATCAGCCCCTCTCCCTCAGGAAAGCCTCAACTGATCGTTTCCAGGATCGCAGCGAAAAAACCCTGATGTGCGTTCACTTTAAAGACAAGGATTTTGAAGATCGTTTATTTCTATCAATACTTCTGCACACCGAACGGGTCCTGGGGTACACGGATTTATGAGTTCGCTTCCGAATGGGTCGCGCAGGGACATGATGTGACGGTTGTGACTTCTGTTTACAGCAAGTCGGATCTGAAAGCCACAAAGTTCATCGAAACACAATATCACAATGGCATCAGGGTCAAAGTGATAAATCTCAAGATAGACAATCGGCAGCCGCTGATTCAAAGGATATACACTTTTGTTGCCTACGCAATGATATCAGCGTGGTACGCCATCACATTGCCAGCGGATGTGGTCGTGGCATCATCCGGCCCTATCACCGTCGGTATCCCCGGCTTGGTGGCAAGGTATCTTCGCGGCAGAAAGCTGGTGTTCGAGGCAAGAGATCTTTGGCCTGATGGTGCCATAGAGCTCGGCATCATCAAAAACCCCTTTATCAGGAAACTTGCATACCGATTCGAGAGCTTCTGTTATGCATCTTCCAGTGCAGTGGTATCCTTATCGCCCGGCATGAAACAGGCCATAGAGAAAAAGCACAAACACCCGAAGGTCTACTCTGTGACCAATTCCGCCAACATCAGCCTGTTTTCCGGCATCCTTCCATTCAAAGACTATGGCTTACTTCGATCCGGTAAATATGCCATTTATTCCGGAAACATTGGAGAGGTGAATAATGCGTGGTGGATGTATGAAGCCGCAAGATCACTGAGGGAAAAAGGACATGATGACATCGTGATCCTCATGGTAGGGGAGGGTCAGCAAAAAAAAGACCTGCAAGCCCGTGTATTGAAAGATCGCCTTGACAACCTAATATTCCTTGACCTCATGCCCAAAACCGAACTGGTGGCATTGGTGCAGCATGCCATGGTCTCGCTGGTACCCCTGAAAGGCACACCTGTACTGGACACTTCTTCACCCAACAAATTCTTCGAGTCCCTTGCGGCAGGGGTACCCGTGATACAGACCACGCAAGGTTGGATGAAGGATTTTCTCGATGCACATAACATAGGATTCACTGTTGACCCCAATGACCCGGCTTCGCTCGCAGATTGCCTGATCGCATTGGATGCGAACAAGATGTTGAAAGACGAACTCGGACGCAATGCGGCAGTTGTCGCCAGAGAGCATTTTGACAAATCAAAACTCGCAGCAGATATGCTGGCTGCCTTGAAAAAAGCAATGTGATAAGATGCTGACAAAACTGTTTCAAAGAACCACTCAGTCCTCATCCTTCATCCCGGAGATTGACGGGTTGAGGTTTTTTGCCATCATCACCGTGGTCATTTTTCACCTCAATACCGCCTATTCACGGCAACTGGGGATGGATGACTACGCAATGTCTATGCTGGGCGGTAGCCGTGACATCACCTCCTCAGGTTGGTGGATCATACGGCTGGACCTGGGTGTGAAGGTCTTCTTCGCGATCAGCGGAATGGTTCTGGCCCTTCCATTTTTGAAAGCCGGTCTATTCGCAGGAAAAAAGATAAACCTGAAGGATTATTTTTATAGGAGGCTTACAAGGCTTGAGCCACCTTTCATCATCACGCTTGTCTGCTTCTATATCGTACACATCCTGGTAATGGATAAGACCGCGTCAGAACTATGGCCTCACATGATGGCCGGATTATTGTACATGCATACATTCATCTTTGCGGCCCCTAATCCAATAAACCCCGTCACCTGGAGCCTGGAGACAGAGGCACAGTTCTACATGATCGTACCGCTGTTATTCTTTCTCCTTTTTAGATACCCAGGAAAATGGTACAGGATTTTAGTCATAGCTGGACTATTCGCATTCTCCTTGTTCTTTAAACACTATACATACTACGAACTGGTCTATTTCCTTCAATACTGCATCTTTGCATATTTCACCAATTTCATCACAGGCATCCTGTTCGCATGGCTTTTTCTTACAAAGAATGAATTCTTCAGGGTGAAACAGGTGTTCTGGGATTTTACCGGTATAGCAGGGATCCTTTTTATATTTATTTTCTATAAACCGCAGGCTGATATCATCAACAACATCCTCTTCAATACGGGTATCTTCTTGCTCATGCTCGCGGCTTTCAAAGGAACCTACTTCAACCGCTTCTTCACACTTCCATTCGTTTATGTGGTCGGTGGTATGTGCTATACCATCTACCTCCTGCATTATGCTTTCCTACAACTGCTGGTGAAATTCACATCTTCCCTTCAAACAGGAAGTGGATATCTGCCAGATCTTTTTCTTCAGTTCATCATTGCCTTGCCCGCGATCCTGCTGGTGTCCGGAATTTTCTTCCTGTTGATTGAAAAACCATGTATGGACAAGAGATGGCCGGCCAGGATGATGGAGCAGATCAAACACTACATAAAACCTGTTCTAAAATGAAGATCCTGATGACGGGTGCAAGCGGATTCCTTGGCGGTATCATGAAACGCACCCTCGAAACACACGATATCATCACTGTGGGCAGACACCCTTCGGACAATATCCCGTGCGATCTCAGCTTGGCAATACCTAGGCTGGTTGAATCGGACATCGTTGTACATGCCGCAGGTAAGGCGCATGTCATCCCCAAAGACCGATCGGAGGAACAGGCATTCTTCGACGTGAACCTGGAAGGAACAAAGAACCTCCTGAAAGGCATCTCCAAGCTGGAATCCGCACCGACCGGCTTCGTATTCATCAGCACCGTCGCTGTTTATGGTGTGGAAACAGGTGCATTGATATCCGAGGATCATCCGATGATGGGAAACACACCCTATGCCCTGTCAAAGATCAAAGCGGAACAGGAAGTGCTTTCCTGGGGTGCATCGTCGGGTGTGCCTGTCGCCATACTCCGGCTGCCACTCGTAGTGGGACCGGATGCACCTGGTAACCTCGGTGCGATGGTGAGGCATTTGCGAAGAGGCACGTACCTGCGCATCGGAGATGGCGCGGCACGCAGGTCAATGGTGCTCGCAGAGGATGTGGCAAGATTGATACCCAGCCTGAAAGGGAAAACGGGTATTTACAACCTCACCGACAGGATGAACCCTTCGATCGCAGAACTCGACAGTGCCATTGCTGCCAGTATGCAAAAAAATATATTGGTCATCCCTTCGTTTGTCGCATCCTTACTGGCAAAACTGGGCGATTTGATCCCGCGATCCCCTTTCAATACTTACCGTTTTGATAAATTGAGACAGTCACTCACTTTCACGGATGATAAAGCAGTGAGAGAACTTGATTGGGCACCGAAATCGGTGCTGTCAGGAGATTTCCTTTAAAACACAGATATCATGATCATGGAGATGATGAACGTATTTATTTTCATCGCATTGCTGGGGATCTCAGTATGGATCTATATACGGATAGCGGATAGGCTTGACATCATTGATAAGCCCAACATGCGATCATCACACAGCATACCCGTCATCAGGGGTGGAGGCATCATCTTCCCGATTGCATGGTTATTGTATGCTGTATGGAACGGGATGGCTTTCCCATGGTTCACCGCAGGACTGCTGTTGATATCGACGATAAGCTTCATCGATGATATGACACCCCTCAGTGCCACAAAAAGATTCCTCGCACACATGATCTCGTTCGCACTTTTCTTCACCGAACTCGGGCTTTGGACGGCCTGGCCATGGTGGTTGCTGCTATTGGCCTTCATCCTTTGTATCGGTACGATCAACGCTTTTAATTTCATGGATGGCATCAATGGTATCACAGGAATGTATGCACTCGCAACCTTGATCCCCATCGCACACTTCATCGATGGAGGCATCATGAAGGGTTTGCAATCGATCGGTTCCCCCATTTTGCCCATGATCTATGCGATCCTGATCTTCGGTTTTTATAATTTCAGGAAACGCGCAAGATGCTTCGCCGGGGATGTCGGAAGCATCTCCCTGGGATTCATACTTATATTCATTTTGATGACGATCATGACGGGGCAAGACAGGGATCTTGGTCTACGTCTTCCGGATGTGAGTGGTCAGGAGTGGAAATACATCCTGTTCTTTTCCGTATACGGGGTCGACTCGGTACTGACGATCCTGCAGAGATTATACCATAAGGAGAATATTTTCGAAGCACATCGAAAACATCTGTATCAGTACATGGCGAATGAAAACAGGATACCACACTTGAACATATCAATGGGCTATGCGTTGATCCAGTTCGGGATCAATATGTATGTGATCGCAAATCCCATTTCTCCATTGGCTTTCCTGTTCATGATCATCGTGCAAGTGATCACGTACACGATATTCAAATACAGCATCATCCGGAAGTTGAGCAAGGCATCACAGGAATGATAGCAAGAATAGCGGATATCTGTCGTACACCATCATGCAGCATTGATATGAAGGTATTCCAGTGCCCTTGATTTCACCGTCTCCAAGGGTTCTTTCTGGATGAACAATCTACCCCAGACCTCTACACAGGCCAACTTGGCCAACAGATATCGCTCCGTATCCCGCTCCAGCATATCCACTGCACGATTGTTGTATTGCATGAGCTCTTGCAGGAATCCCCCCTTGAAAAATCCTTTTTTGATCTCCATGTTCAGCAATCCGAACAATGGGAAACCTTTCTTCTCCCGATAATTCAGGCTGTCAGGAAGATACTTCTCCGCGTACTTCCGTACGATGAATTTATCGATGAGGAATGGATGTTTATAGTTATGGAACCGGTGCGTCTTACCGATCTTTATCCCGATAGGTGCATTCATGGCGAAACGCATAAGGTCCTCATCCAGGAAAGGGAAGCGTGATTCGATGCTATGCATCATTCCCATTCTGTCATTCCGCCACAACAAGGCATGAAGGCTCCTGCCGAGCATTTCTATGGTGAGGATATGGTCTGCCTTCATCTTTGCGTTTCCTACGAAATCAAAAGCCTCCTGATAAGATGCCATCATGGACTGACGTTCAAAACCAAATGGCATGTATAGAAGATCCCTGTTGTAATTGTTCTTGTTCAGGTTGAGATATCTTGTCAGACCGGGTATTTTCTTATACAGACCCGTGGTCAGATTGTAGGGAAGATTGATGAGGCCATCCCATTTACGCGTCAGCAGTCTTGGATACCCCAGGAAGAGTTCGTCTGAACCTTCTCCGGTCATCACGGCTTTCACGCCACTATTCCTTGCAAGCTTCGCCACCCCCTGAAAAGGTATCGCATTGCTATGAACAACGATCGGGGCTTCATAATACCAAGTGGTCTCTACGAGATCCCTGATGAGGTTCTCCGGTTCGAAATCATATACATGCAAGGGTTGACCGATGCTCTCTGCAAGCAGCTTACTGAACGGCAGCTCAGAATATTTCCCTACGACATTCGCAGTGAACATATCGATGCGCTGATCCTTGCTGGCAACAGATGCTATGAGCGATGAATCTATACCACCGCTCACAAAAGCCCCCATGCCGACATCACTCATCAACATCGACGATACACTCGATGAGAATAAACGATCGAACTCCCCCAGAAGAGAATTCTGATCCATTCGGTGGAGTTCCTCATAGTATGGCCGGTCAACAAGATCTGTGATCTTGAAATAATGCGAGACCGATACATCATTCCCAAGGGCATTCAATCGTAAGATCGCCCCCGGTTCGAGTTGAGACATGGACTCAAATGCAGTGGCTGTCCGGGAGAATTCCAGTTCTCCAAGGGCTGCACTCATGGTCGTTGCCTTGTTGGGTTTTATATCAAAATGCGTCGTGATGAGTTTGAGTTCTGAGCTGAATACGAATTCCCCCGGGCCTTGAAAATAAAACAAAGGTTTTATACCGATCCGGTCACGCACCAGGCAGATTTCTTTCGTATTACGGTCCATCCATGCAAAAGCGAACATACCATGTATGGCATTCGAAGCCTTCTCGACACCATAATGCTTCAGCAAGTAAAACAATGTCTCCGTGTCGGATGTCGAACGGAATGCTTGTGAAGAAAGCATACTTGTCCGGAGTTTCTGATGATTGTAGATCTCTCCGTTGAACAGGAGCACATGTGTTTCATCCATGAATGGCTGATGCGCATTCGTGGACAGGTCGACAAGGCTGAGTCGGTTGTGTACGAAACCCACATTGTCATCTTTGAAATATCCGGTATGATCGGGACCGCGATGTATGATCGTACGGGCAAAACTTTCCAGAAGTGAATCGGAAACTGACTGATTACTGACGATACCGGCAAAGCCACACATCTATTTTGTGATTTTTATAGGGCTGAGGAATGAGTTGATTTCCAGCTAACATCCCGGAAAGGAGCTGGAACGACAATGAATACCCTCAAAGATAAAATTGTAATCGTAAAGTCAAAATAGGAGAAAGTAATTTACATGTTCGCGTATGACCCGATGACGGTGATCATAACGTAATTGGTAGCATAGCGACATCATTCAAGAAATGATCATACGGGAAGTACGCACTATGCAAAAGGTCAATCGTTGCGTTACATTGGCGAAATAATATCAAACGCCCTTGCTTCCGAGTATTCTGGATGCGTCTGAAGTATCCAATGCACTCAAGGGTCGAAGCAGTTTCACATCTGTATGAAGGATCTCGGTTTCCATGGTGTATTCTGGTACGATCCTCCGGAAGAGATGCCTGATCGCAAGGCTGTTGCCGTCATTCCTCAAGGCCATCTGTATCAATTTATCAAAATTCTCATGAAACCTTTCATCCGATTTTCGATGTTGGGCTTTGAGGATTTTCGGATGATGGGTCGGCAGTGGACTTTCTTCCGTCTTGAATAATTCTTCATGCAGTTTTTCCCCTTTGCGCAATCCGGAGAACTCGATTTTTATATCCACATCTGGCTTGTAACCTGCCAGCTGGATCATTTTCTTCGCCATGTCAAGTATCTTTTCAGGCTTGCCCATGTCGAAAACAAAAATCTCACCGCCCTGTCCCATGATAGATGCTTCTATAACCAGACTGCTAGCCTCAGGTATCGTCATGAAAAAACGGGAAATCTCCGGATGCGTCACCGTGACCGGTCCGCCCTTTTCAATTTGCTGTCGGAAAAGTGGCACGACAGATCCATTCGATCCCAGGACGTTCCCGAAACGGGTGGTTATGAAATGGGTATTGCCCGTATGCTCCAGCGAATTGACATATACTTCAGCGATCCGTTTTGTCGCACCCATCAGATTGGTCGGATTGACCGCCTTGTCCGTGGAGATCATCACGAATTTTCGCACACCATTCTTCAAGGCTGCATCAGACAAGATCATCGTTCCATACACATTTGTGAGGATCACTTCACATGGGAAATTCTCCAGGATCGGAACATGCTTGTAAGCGGCTGCATGATAAACATAATCAGGTTTGTTTTCACTCATGATCTCGCAAACTCTTTGCCTGTCGCGGATCGTGGCAAGTTCGATGCATAACTCCACATCGTTTTTGTTAAGATGCTGAAGCTCATTGAAGATGTCGTGGAGGCCTGACTCAGACTGATCCAGGAGAATTAACCTGTTCAGTTTGTAACGACAAAGTTGGCGGCATATCTCGCTTCCTATGCTGCCAGCAGCACCTGTCACCAATACGGTCATTCCGTGAAGCTCCGCATCTGTTTTTTCATTCGTGAGGATGATGGAGTCCCGGTTGAGGATTGACTCGATCGTCATCTCTTTTATCTGCTTCGACTGTATCTTCCCCTTGATCAATTCATTCAATGGCGGAATCACCGTTGGCCTGATACCATTCTCGCTGCAGATGGCCAGGAGTTCAGTTTTCTTCAATGGGGTGATATGCTCTTCTGCAAGGATGAACTCACGGACCCTGTTGATACGAATGAAATTCGACAGGGATCTGGATTCACTTGTGATGATCTTTCTTCCGGATATCAATTTACCGATACGGTCTTTGCCATCATCCACAAAAGCCAATACATGTTTGTTTTTATCCTTCTCCATTTCTACGGCACGCATGGTGGAAATACCCAGGGTATTTGCACCGTATATGAGGACATGCTGTTTGTTCTTTGAAAATCGACGCCCCATGCCAAACACCTCTTTTATCATCAGCCTGAATGCGATCATAAAAACACCCGATAAAAGGGCATTGATGAATAAGATCATCCTGCCATTGATGATCTCAGGGAATTTATCAGAAAGAATGGGGTAACATACCATCCAGATCACGAATTGTAAAAGCCCGAATTTCATGATCGTCAGTACATCCCTGATGGATGAATAACGAATGATCCCGGCATGTGTCTGTAAGGCCAACATGCAAATACTGGTGATGACCGCATTCACCAATGACATGAGAATGAGCTGAGATGACTGCAAAAGGACAGGCTTGAACTGGCTGGCGACCAGAAAAGCAGAGAAAAAAGCCAGCAACGCCAATGCCTGTTCGATTCCGAAAATCAACCAGCGAGAAGCAACTTTGTTGTAATTGTAACCCAGCATAAAATAAAGGAATGGTCATGTAAGAATGACATACAGGTGATTTGCATAGAAAGATTGGTTTTTGGGATATTGAACAAACGAAACATCAAGACAAATAAATTTGAACGGCCTCAACGCAAATTGCATTGTGCATTCAAATAATACACCTTCGACGTGTCGGCGAAATACTTTGAGTGGAGTCAGATAAAAGACAAAACTGATATGATCAGGTTGTCAATGAGGTAAAAGTGGTACACTTTAAGATTGATAAACAGTCCTTAAGCGTACCGTAAAAATATGGGTTCTGTGGATAAGAACAATTCAAAATAACGTAAAATGATTTACATCTTTTTCGGATTCATGTAAAATGCTATATACCAATATTTTATGTTAAACAAGAAACGATAAAATCGGCATAAAACCATGCATTTTCATTCTCGAACTGGCAGCTTTATGCCTATATTTGCTCAATTTTTAGATTGTGAAATTTTTTTATACCATCATAGTATGCTGTGCAACCCAATGCCTTCAGGCTCAAGGATTGGGGCTTGAAGTTTTTGGCGGGGTTGTTAACTATCAGGGAGACCTTCGTCAGGAAGTGTATACCTTCCAGGGCGTCAGAATGGGCGCCGGGGTAGGGATCACGTATGACCTGAACAAGCGGTTTCAAGCGAGGGCAATGCTCATGTCAGGATCCATCTCAGCAGATGATAAAAATAACAAAGACCCCAGACTATATTACCGAAACCTGAACTTCCGGACAAATATCACAGAGGTCAGCCTACAATTGCTTTTTCATCTTTTGAACAATGAGTCGGCTCCAATAAATCCATACGCGATTGGTGGGATCGCCTTATTCCGTTTCAATCCTTTTACACAGGATCAGTCAGGGCAGAAATACTTTCTTCAGCCCCTTGGTACAGAAGGACAGGGCCTTCCCGGATATCCTGAGCCCTTATATAAACTCAATCAATTATCCTTGCCGGTCGGTGGAGGAATCGCATTCCGAATCAACGAGCAAGTCACACTCGCCTGGGAGATTTGCTTCCGGATGACGCTGACCGATTATATCGACGATGTGAGCACTGTATACGCTGATGAGTTCGACCTACTTATCGGTCGTGGTCCAAAATCGCTGGAACTTGCGTTCAGAGGGTGGGAGCTACCGGGTGTCAACCCTATTTTCCCAACGGGTTACCCCAGCGGATTCATCAGGGGAAATCCAAATGCAAATGATTGGTATTACTTCTCGGGAATTAAAGCGAATATCCGGCTTAAGACACCAGAGAGGAGCGGATCATCAAAATGGAAGAAGAGCAAGGGAAGTACCAGTTGCCCAAAATGGTAGTCATTCAGAATCAGGGATCTCAAAAAAAACAGGGGCTTTTGCCCCTGTGAATAAGCTATGCAACGGAGAAGGATAAAGAATCTTCCGCTACTCACCACTGCTCCATACCGCTGAAGAAGAAACTTCCTTCAATCGCAGCATTTTCGTCACTATCACTCCCATGCACTGCATTCTTGCCAAGACTCTCCGCATATATTTTCCGGATGGTACCCGCATCAGCCTTTGAAGGATCAGTGGCTCCGATGAGTTTCCTGAAATCTTCAACGGCGTTGTCTTTTTCAAGGATCGCGGCTACGATCGGTCCGCTGCTCATGAAATCAACCAATTCGCCATAGAACGGCCGAGCCTGATGCACTGCATAGAATTCACCCGCTTTCTCTGAAGACAGCAAGGTTTTTTTCAAGGCAACGATGCGAAAGCCGGCCTTTTCGATCATGGACAGGATATCTCCGGAATTGCCCTTCGAGAAAGCATCCGGCTTGATCATGGTAAATGTTCTGTTATGCATGTAGGAATATTTTTTTATGTTGCGGCGCAAAGTTACATTAATTAGACCGGCAAACGAATTCCACAAGACAAAAGAGACAATTTTCAAAAACTTTATGAGCGGTGGCTGTAACTTGCAGTTTACGAGCTTATCCTTACCTTTGCCGACCTTAATGAAGCCGATCCAGCAGTTATACCCCGAACTCCAGCTCCCACGAAAAGTGGTGATCACCATGCATCAGAAACCAGATCCCGATGCCATGGGGTCATCACTTGGTCTATATCATTTCCTGATCCAGTTCGGTCATGATGTGACGGTCATCTCCCCCACAAATTGGCCGGATTTTCTGAACTGGATGCCCGGATGCAAACAGGTCCTGGATTACGAAGCACATAAAGAAACAGCCGATACGCTGCTGGATGAAACAGACTGGCTCTTCTGCCTAGACTTCAATGCGCTATACCGCACTAGAAAAATGGCTGCCAAATTGGAAAGCATCCAGGCCGTGAAGATCATGCTCGACCATCACGAAGAACCCCAAACTTCCGTCTTTCAATACGGCATCAGCGTCATCCCTAAAAGCTCGACCGCTGAAATGATCTATGACTTCATCGTGGATTCAGGACATGCTGAAAAGATAAACACTGCCATTGCTCAGTGCCTTTACGCAGGGGTGATGTCAGACACCGGTAGTTTCAGATTTCCGGTCACCACCCCAAGTGTTCATTCCATGGTGGCAGCACTCAAACACACAGGCTTCAACCACTCCAAAGTACACGAGGAAATTAATGACAATTTCCTCGAAAACAGACTACGGTTCCTGGGTCACGTGCTCTCCAACCGAATGGAAGTGTACTATGAATACAACACCGCACTGATCTACATACCTAAGTCTGATATCCTGAGGTTTCACATCCGAACCGGAGACACGGAAGGAATCGTGAACTATCCCTTGTCCATTAAAGGAATACGCTTTGCAGCACTGTTGATCGATCGTGACGAAGAAAGGCGCTGGTCATTCAGAAGCAAGGATGAGTTCGATTGCAATAGTTTTGCCAGAAAACATTTCGATGGTGGCGGACATTTCAACGCTGCTGGAGGCAGAAGTGGCGAATCCATCGATGAAAACATCCGCCGTTTCAAAGAAGCACTAAAGGAATATAACTTCGAACTCAAACCAAACCACCCATAATGACACAAAAAACATCGCTTTTAGCGATCATCATTGCCATGTTTGCGATATCCTGCGAAATGGTCGGCTTCGAAAAGACCAAATCAGGGTTAAGCTACAAGATCTTCCCCGGCGCCAATTCCAAGGATGCCGCAAAAAAAAGCGACACCCTCAAACCGGGTACCATCGTGAAGTTCAACTACAAACTGACCTACAACGACTCCGTACTGGGCTCTTCCTACGAGACCATTCCCGGATACGATATGGTCGACAGCAATCCAAGATTCCATGACTTCGCAGAAGTTCTCACCAAACTTAGGGTGGGGGATAGCCTAGTGACCTATCAATACTATGATACCCTCGCAAAACAGAATCCTGCACAGATGCCACCGTTCCTGAAAAAAGGATCCAAGATCAAAATGACGATCAAGATCCTGGATACCATTCCTAATGGTATGGCAGGTGTCCAGGAAGATGTCATGAAAGAAGAAGAAGGCGTTTTCAAGCGTGAATCTGCAAGGATCGAGAAGTACATCGCCGTAAAAAAGCTGAATGTCAAAAAAATTAATAATGTCTACATCGAAGTCATCTCTGAAGGCAATGGCCTTGCAGCAGATTCCGGAAAATATGTCGGCGTGAATTACAGCGGCTATACCCTCGAAGGCAAATACTTCGATTCAAACACCGACACCACTAAACAAGAGCAGAAACATCCCCTGGAGCCTTTCTATTGCTGGTCAAAGCAGTCAGGAGCGATCCCAGGCATGCTCGAAGGCATCTCCCATTTCAAGGAAGGTGGTAAAGGCCGCTTGATCATCCCGTCATCCATGGCTTATGGAAGACAAGGTGGTGGTGCAGTGATCAAACCCTACGAACCGCTGATCTTCGACATCGAAATCGTGAAAGTGAAAGACTCTACGATGCCCGGAATGGATATGAGTCAGTTCCAGCCGGGAAACTGACCCCGATAACAAATTCAAAAAGTCCTGCCACTGGCGGGACTTTTTTTATGACCGGATCAGGATCTGCAAACCAGTGCAACAGCTTGTTGCGCCTCCCGTACATCATGTACCCGAAGGATATCAGCACCCCGCATAAGCGCAATGGTATGCAGCACCGTGGTGCCGTTCAGTGCATCTTCCGCTGAAACATCAAGTGCCTTCTGGATCATGGATTTCCTCGAAAGCCCCACCAGCAAAGGTGCATCCTGCAGTTTCAACCGTTCTAGACCGCGAAGCATCTCAAAGTTGTGATCTACCGTCTTGCCAAACCCGAAACCCGGGTCCACGATCACTTCCTCTATGCCGGCAGCCCGGCATTGCATGATCCTATCATGCAAGAAAGTTCTTACCTCAGCCACCACATCCGAATAAACAGGCGCTTCCTGCATGTCTTCCGGACGCCCCTTCATGTGCATGCATATGTACGGAACATGCAAAGTAGCCACGACAGACAGCATGAACGGATCCATGAAACCAGCACTGATATCATTCACGATCTGCGCCCCGGCAACCACAGCATGACGCGCGACAGAAGCATGATAGGTGTCCACGGATATCACCACGGCAGGGAAATGCGTATGAATTGCCTCGATGACAGGTAATACACGGTCGGATTCTTCAGCATCCGACACGCGTATGCTTCCCGGCCGGGTGCTTTGTCCTCCGACATCCAGGATGTCAGCTCCTTCCTCCATCATTTCCCCGGCCCTGTCAAGGCAGGCCTGAACCCCCATGTATCGACTCCCGGCAAAGAAAGAATCGACTGTGACATTCAGGATTCCCATGATCAGTGGCCTTTCGAAGCTTCGCAAACGGCCATTCAATTTCAGAGAGAACATTTTAATGAGTTGATTACATTTGCTGATTCAATGAATACCGAAATGGGTCATGATGACCCGGAACCGGCCACACCCAAGCATCAAAAGTACAGGAGAATGTCCACCCACAAGCAATATGACCAGGTGATCGGTTCCTGCAAAGAGCTGTTCCTTCACAAGACCCGCGACTACGGCACTTCCTGGCGCGTACTGAGGATCATCTCCGTCGCGGATCAGCTCTTCATTAAAGCTCAACGCATCAGAACCATACAACAGCATAAAACTCAAAGGATAGGAGATAGCATAAGTTCCGAATTCACCGGAATCGTGAACTATTCAGTGATCGGACTCATTCAGCTTGAACTGGAAACGATATCCGTTGAAGATCTGCCCATCGAACATGTCGAACCCATGTACGACCGGGTGGTTTCAGATGCGAAAAAACTGATGCTCGACAAGAACCATGACTATGGGGAAGCGTGGCGGGATATGAGCCAGGAAAGCTTTACAGACCTGATCCTGGTAAAGCTCCTGCGCATCAGGCAGATCCTTGCCAATGACGGAAGGACGACCGTCAGTGAAGGCATCGCATCCAACCTTACAGATATCCTCAATTATGCTGTATTTGCCCTGATCCTGATCGGGGAAGGAAAACATTCCAATTAAGAACTCGGATCAAACCGATCAAAAACTGTCACGATCATGAAAATCATTCTGCAAGCATCCCGAATACTGGTCGGAGTACTGTTCATCTTCAGCGGCCTGATCAAAGCCAATGACCCGGCCGGACTGAGCTATAAGATGCAGGAATTCTTCGAAGTATGGGGTCTTCACGGCTTCAACGATTATACACTTACCCTCTCAGTTCTGATGATCGCCTTCGAGATCATCGCCGGAGTGGCGGTGCTGCTGGGTTGGCAATTCTCCCTATTCAGCTGGCTCCTGCTGATCCTGATCGTGTTCTTCACATTCCTGACAGGCTATGCTTTGTTCTCCGGAAAGATCAGGGAATGCGGATGTTTCGGTGATTGCATAAAACTCACGGCAGATGAATCCTTTGTCAAGGACATCATCCTTCTCATCCTCATAGGCCTGCTGCTGATCTACCAGAAAAACATCAAACCAATGTTCGGGGATGTTGCATCTCTTGGAGTACTCTTGCTGACCGCCGCAGCCTCTTTTGGTCTGCAGGCTTATGTGCTGAAATACCTGCCCCTGGTGGATTGTCTTCCTTATAAAATAGGAAGCAATATCTCCGAGAATATGAAGATCCCCGTAGGATCCATCCCCGACAGCACCGTGATCAATTTTGTTTATCTGAAAGATGGTAAAGAAGTTGAATTCGATGCCGGAAGTTTTCCTGATGACTTCAATGACTCCACTTACCAGTTTGTAAAAAGATACGACAAGGTCGTCAGGATCGGAAATGCACAACCACCCATCAAAGATTTCGTGATCATCTCCCAAACAGGGAATGATACCACCAAAGCAATCCTGGAAAAAGAAGGCAGGATCCTCGTGGTATTTTCGAAATCCCTACCGAAGGACACGAGAAAATGGGGTTGGGTAGATGAGTTTAAATCGCTTAGAGAAAAGGCTGACAAAAGCAATATCCCGATCATTTGGGTGTCATCGGATGCGGATAACCTCGCGGAAGGATTAGCCACCTTGGGTATGCAGCAAATGGTGGTCATGAAAGGGGATGCGGTTGCCATTAAGACAGCCGCCAGGGTGGACCCGAGCATCTACCTCCTGAATAAGGGTACGATTGAAGGAAAGTGGTCATATGCTGATTTCTCAAAGGTCGCTTCAGCATTTTACTAAAGCGAAAATCAACAGATATTGACCGGATACATACTCAGAAAGCTCACTTACGGCACGCTGGTACTCATAGGGGTCGTAGTGGTCGTTTTCTTTCTCTTTCAGGGAATTGGAGATCCGGCAAGGCTCGTCATGGGGCAGACCGGAGACGCAGCAACACTCGCGAATATCCGGAAAGAACTCTACCTTGACCAGCCTAAAACAAAACAGCTCCTGTTTTATATGAATGACATATCCCCGATATCTTTTCATTCGGAGACAGAGATCAGGGAGAAAAATCTGAAGGGATTTTTCTGGGGAAACCAGTATAAAGCAGGCCTGAAGATCCCCTACATGCGACGATCCTACCAAAGTAAGAAAGAAGTCTGGGATATATTGATGGATGCATTGCCGGGTACCGTCCTCCTCGCATTGTCAGCCCTTCTCATCGCTGTGGCTTCCGGTATCCCATTGGGCGTCGCTGCCGCTGTCAGGAACAACACATGGACCGACAGATCGGCTGTCTTCAGCAGTGTGATCGGTATATCCGCGCCTTCGTTTTTCATGGGAATCCTTATCGCATACCTCTTCGGTTTCGTTTGGCACCGCTTCACCGGACTTCACATGACCGGAAGTCTGTTTGATCTCGACCCCTACGAGGGGAAGACCATGCAACTACAAAACCTGATCCTTCCGGCAGTAACACTTGGACTCAGGCCACTCGCCATCATCACCCAGCTTACCCGCAGCGCGATGCTGGATGTACTCAACCAGGACTATATCCGCACTGCAAGAGCAAAAGGACTCTCAGAAAGAACAGTGATATGGAGGCATGCGGTCCCCAATGCGATGAACCCCGTAGTGACGGCCATCACAGGATGGTTCGCAGAACTGCTCGCAGGGGCCTTTTTCGTGGAATATATCTTCGGATGGAAAGGTATCGGAAAGATGACGGTGGATGCTTTGGAAAAATTGGATTATCCCGTCGTCATGGGTTCCATCCTGTTGACAGCAGCATTATTCGTACTGGTGAACATCATCGCAGATCTCCTCTACGCCTGGCTTGATCCAAGAGTCAGGATACAATGATACATTTCATGATCTTTTACGATCAAAATCATGCCATCTCTTGATTGAAAAATCAGTTTCTTTAGGTAAATTGTATGTAAACAAGCATACGCATATGAAAAAAGTATCTGATATTTTCAAGCGGAAAGGCTTCAGCAATGTGACCATCTTACCAACAGCAACCGTCAGGGAAGCACTCCGGCTCATGGCAGAGAAAAATATAGGGTCGGTTGTCGTCATGCAGGAAGAAATTTATATCGGGCTTTTCACAGAACGTGACTATGCCAGAAAAGTGATCCTCCACGGTAAATCATCCAACGAACTCACCGTAGCCGAGATCATGTCAGAATACCTGCCCCGCGTAAGCCAGGAAAACACCATGGAAGAATGTATGGAGATCATGACAAACCACAATATCAGATACCTACCGGTTTTTGATGATGAACGATACACCGGTGTGATCTCCATCATAGATGTGGTGAAAGAAACCATCCACGATCAAAAAGTAAGGATCGAACAGTTGCAGGATTACATCCACGGGGCTGTTTGAACGGGAATGACTTATTGGATCACTACTTCTCCGATCAGGTTCTCACCCATCTCTTCATTCACCCGAATGATGATCTGGGACTTCTGATAGAGTAATTCCGTGCGAAGAGGAGCAACAGACGTATGTATGAAAAGCGTTCGGTTCACGATATGTATCCGGTCGGTATACCGCGCGATCGTCTTACCCATGAGTTTCTCCCAGACATCCTCTATCTGAAGGGCAAGGATGCTATTACCCATCTTGCTGGTCTTGAGGAATTTCTCCAATGCTTGTGACAAAGATATCTCAGCAGACAATTTATTGTTGTTTTATCAAAAGTAACAAAAGCATATCAGAGTCTGATCAATTGAAATTCAACACCACTTCTGCCCAGAACTTCTCGTATCCTTAGCTCATGCGTGTCTGTAAGAAAGACCTGTCCGCCATTTTCGCGACATACCCAATCCAGCAGATTCTGCATCCGCGACTCATCCAGCTTTTCAAAAAGATCGTCCAATAAGAGCAACGGTGCGAATCCCTTTGCGATTTTCAATACCTCGAACTCAGCAAGCTTCAACGCGAACAACATGCTCTTACGCTGCCCCTGTGAGCCCATCTGCCGGAACGCCTCCCCATGCAGACGCAGCTCTATATCATCCCGGTGGATGCCATGTCGGGTGCGCTGCAACATGAGATCATGCTGACGGCTCTCTTTCAACAACTCAGCCAATGGCTTTTGTTGAAGGGGACTGACATAAAAAAGCTCCGGTCGTTCCGATTCTCCGGCCACCACTTCATAGAAAAACTGCACCTGCGGAAGAAACGCTTTCATGAACGCATCTCTTGCTTTAAAAATCCAGGTACCCGCAACAGAAAACTGATCATCAATGACTTCCAGCAAGGAGTACCCAAGAGATGGTTGTGTCGATATCTGCTTCAACAGACTATTTCGTTCCTGCAGGATCTTGTTGTGCCGGATGAGCATTTGCAGATACTCAGGGTCCGTCTGTGAAAGGATCGTGTCGATGAAACGACGGCGTCCTTCGGGTCCTTCACTCACAAGTGCTATGTCGTCAGGTGCAATGAAGACTACCGGTAACCGCCCGATATGAGCAGAAAACCGATTGCATGTTTCCCCATTGACAATGAATTCTTTTTTCCCGTTTTCCCTTAAAATACACACTGTCTGTAACGACGCATCGTGCATGGACCAATCCCCGTCAATCCTGAAACCCTGACAACCGGTTCGCACCGAACCCGGGTCACTTCTGGAAAAATAACTCTTCGTGAAACACAAATAGTGGATCGCATCCAACAGATTCGTCTTACCAACGCCATTGGGACCGCAAAAAGCAACAACCCTATCCGAGAATTCAAAATGCCCGTAAGGATAGTTCCGGAATTGAGTGATTAATATCTGTCGGAGTCCGAGCAATGGAATATTTCACACAAACTTAAGCCAAGCGTTCAAATTTGGATGATTTCTCCCGTGAGATGAAATTTGTAAATAGCATTTTCACACTATATTTGCCCCTCAAATTGTTTTCAGTGGCTACATCAAGGAACAATCCCCCTAAATTCAGCAAGGAAACTTACAAATACTGGTACGAACTCATGCTCTTGTTGCGCAAGTTCGAGGAAAAAGCCGGTCAGCTCTATGGTATGCAGAAGATCCGTGGATTTTGCCACCTGTACATTGGCCAGGAAGCACTTGCAGCAGGTTGCATGTCCGCTACCCAACCAGATGACATGTTCATCACAGCGTATCGCGACCATGGGCTTGCCCTCGCAAAAGGCATCACCGCAAACGCCTGCATGGCCGAGCTCTACGGAAAAGCAACAGGCTGCTCCAAGGGAAAAGGTGGAAGCATGCACTTCTTCGGTAAAAAAGAACGATTCTTTGGTGGTCATGGTATCGTTGGCGCACAGATCGGAACAGGTGCTGGATTGGCTTTTGCCGAAAAATACAACGGAACTGAAAATGTTTGCCTGACTTTCTTTGGTGATGGTGCCGCACGTCAGGGAATGTTGCACGAGACATTCAACCTGGCGATGATCTGGAAACTGCCTGTTGTTTTCATTTGCGAGAACAATAACTACGCAATGGGCACGTCCGTAGCCCGCACATCCAACGTTGTGGATATTTATAAACTGGCGGACGCTTACGATATGCCAGGTGACTCCGTCGATGGTATGGACCCCGAAGCCATCCACGAAGCTGTTGCCAGAGCTGTAAAAAGAGCAAGGGCGGGAGATGGACCAACCCTGCTGGAAATGAAAACCTATCGTTACAAAGGTCACTCCATGAGTGATCCCCAAAAGTATCGTACGAAAGAGGAAGTGGAAGAATATAAAGACCGTGATCCTATCGAAGTGGTAAAAGAAAAACTGCTCTCCAATTTCAATATGACCGCACTGGAAATTGAGGCTATCAATGATGAGATAAAAAATATCGTCGAAGAATCCGTGAAGTTCGCGGAAGAAAGCCCATGGCCGTCTGATGACGAATTGCTCAAAGATGTCTATGTCCAGGCAGACTACCCGTTCATAACGGATTGATCAAGACAGAAAATTTTTGTTCCTCATACACTCAGGATTTTTCCTGTAAACATTAAATAAACCGAAAATGGCAGATAATATCATACCGGAGATCGAGTCAGATGAAATCCTAAACAGAGCAAAAGGGTTTTGGGAAAAGAACAGCAAAAATATCCTGATCTCGGCTGCCGCATTCATATTTATAGTTGGTGGCTATCTGGGATACAAGAATTTCATCCAACTGCCAAATGAACAAAAAGCACAGGAAGAGATCTTCCGGGCAGAAGAAAACTTCAGAAGGGATTCCCTGTCACTTGCACTGAATGGTGATGCCAATACCCCCGGATTTCTTAAAGTGATCAGTAAATACGGTGGCACCCCTTCAGGGAATATAGCCAGACTCTATGCCGGAGAATGTTACCTGCATCTCGGAGATTTTAAAAATGCAGTGAAGAATCTTGAAGATTTCAATGACAATGGTGCAAGGCAGATCGGTGCGAAAGCGGAAGGATTGTTAGGCGATGCGTATTCTGAACTCAAACAGAATGATAAAGCCATCAAACACTACCGGAAAGCAGGATCCATGTTCGAAGAAGATCAGGCCATTTCGTCTGAATATTTGTTCAGGGCAGCACTTTTACTGGAGATGACCGGCAGCAACAAAGAAGCCGGAGAAGTATACCAGCAACTTAAAGACAAATTTCCACGTACGGAAAAGGGATTCGTAGCAGAGAAACACCTCGCCCGTCTCGGAATCACAAAATAATTCCCATAAAAAAGGCTCATATGGCCAGTCAAGGGAACTCCAACATACAAGTACCTACCGGCGGTTTCTCATGGGCTTCCACATCTGTAGTCATCGTACGCACACAGTGGAACGCTGCCATTTTAAACGAACTTGAGAAAGGATGCAAGGAAAAACTGACAGAAGCTGGAGTTCATGATATCCGCGTCATGACCGTGCCAGGCGTTGTGGAGATCCCCTTCGCCGTGAAACAATATTGGGAAGCATACAAATACAGGGATGACAAACCAGCTGCCTTCATCGCATTGGGTTGTGTTATTCAGGGAGATACGCCTCATTTCGATCATGTCTGCAACATCGTCACCCAAGGTACTCTTCAACTTAATCTGTCTCTCCCGACACCTACTATTTTCGGGATATTGACGGTTTTGAACGAAACACAAGCATGGGAAAGATTGGGTGGCAAGCATGGTCATAAAGGCGAAGAAGCCGCACTTACTGCAATGTCCATGATCGTATTGGCGCAATCCTTTCGAAACAGGACCTGAAGTTCAACGTCATAACCACTGTAGGACCCACGCTATGCAAGTACAATTGTTCGTACCATGTTTTATGGACCAGCTATATCCACAAACAGCCTTCAACACGGTCAAAGTGCTGGAAAGAGCAGGATGTACCGTGTCCTATAACACAGAACAGACCTGTTGCGGTCAGCCTGCTTTCAATGCGGGTTTTAGAACTGAATCACAGGCTGTATGTACAAAATTCCTAAAGGATTTTTCCGGTGCTAATGTCATCGTAACCCCAAGTGCATCCTGCGCAGGCTTTATCAGGAATTATTACAGCTTGCTATTTGAAAATACCACCCGAATCAAAGAACTCAAAAACCTAACCAGCAGCGTTTACGAACTGAGTGATTTTCTGGTGAATAAACTCGGGATCACCCAACTAGGTGCATCCCTTAGAGGGAAAGTCGCTTACCATGACTCTTGTGCCGGACTTCGGGAATATGGGATCAAAAAAGAGCCCCGCATGCTGTTGAATGAAGTGGATGGATTAGACATCGTTGAAATGAACGATGTGGAGACCTGCTGCGGATTTGGCGGTACATTTGCCGTGAAATTTGGCTCCATCTCCGCTGCCATGGGCGATCAAAAATCAAAGAACGCCGAAGATACCGGAGCAGACTACCTCGTTTCTACAGATATGAGTTGCCTGATGCACATTGACGGTGTCATGAAGAAAAAGGGTTCGCAGATGCAATGCCTGCACCTCGCAGATGTGCTGGCCAGCGGCTACTGAGCTACAAGATTGCCAACAGGTCATCTTCTTCAACCCCTCCTTTCAAAACACATTAAGAATGGCATATTGGCTGATCAAATCCGAACCGTTCAAATACGCCTGGGAACAATTCGAAAAAGATGGAAAAACCCACTGGGATGGTGTCAGAAATTATGCCGCAAGGCTCAATATTCGGGCGATGAAGGTTGGAGATCTCGCTTTTTTCTATCACAGCAATGAAGGAAAAGAAATTGTCGGGATCGCTGAAATCATCAGAGAAGCCTATCAGGACCCCACCACAACAGAAGATTGGTCGGTAGTGGATGTGGCCCCCGTCAGAAAACTCAACAAGGCTGTCACCCTCGCAGAAATCAAAACGGAACAATCCCTTTCACAAATGGCCCTCTTGCGTTTAAGCAGGCTTTCCGTCCAACCCGTAAAAGAGGAGGAATGGGAAATCGTACTTTCCATGGCTGGTGAAAAGACATGATAACAACACCACCCACCCATGAAAAAGAAAAAACTGGTTGTGATGACCGGAGCCGGGATCAGTGCTGAAAGCGGATTGAAAACTTTCAGGGACAGTGACGGACTTTGGGAAGGGTATTCCATCGAACAGGTTGCAACAATTGAAGCATGGTGGGAAAATCCACAAAGGGTGTTGGATTTTTATAACGAACGCCGGAGAAATGTCCTGGCAGCTTTGCCGAATTTGGCACATCTCGGACTGGTAACGCTGGAGCAACAGTATGATGTGCAGATCATCACGCAAAATGTGGATGACCTGCATGAACGCGCCGGAAGCAGTAAGATCCTCCACCTCCACGGAGAGATCATGAAGATGCGAAGCGAAAAGAACGATCAGCTCTTGTATCAGATCGGAGGAGATATCAAACTGGGTGATAAAGCAGAAGACGGAGCGCAGCTAAGACCATTCATCGTTTGGTTCGGAGAAGAAGTACCACTCATAAAGACAGCCGCGGCAATGGCAGCATCCGCAGATATTTTCGTAGTCATTGGAACGTCTCTTCAGGTGTATCCAGCTGCCGGACTGTTACGCCATACCCCAAGCGGGATTCCGGTCTATATCATCGATAAGGTCATTCCCGAAACAAGCCATCCGCATGACATCATCTCCATAGAAAAGCCTGCCACACTCGGCATCGCAGACCTGCTCCATGAACTCATGTAAAAAATCGAAATGGAGCATGCGATTGTTCATGTTTCATGCTGTGGTGCCAGTCGGTTAACCCTCTCTGTGGCAAAAAATAATACCCTCTTTTTCAAGCGCTGGCATCACTTTTCCATATATGCTTTTGTGAATGGGGATGATCACGCCTGTTTCACGGATCTTTCCTGACAGGATCATACTGGCGGCGATCCCCAGGGGTAGACCGACCGTTTTTGCCATTGCCGTGTGCGTGTGATCGCTCCCTTTCAGGATCAGAGAGCTTGAAGATTTTTTCTGCTGCCCATCCAGTTCGTATCCGAATTCATGCATCATGATGATCATATCCTTATCACGGGGGCCGAGTGACAGTCTTTTTTCCAGGATCCACTGCAGCACATCCGCCGCACTGCGTTTTCCAATATTGATGAAATCGCCGGAATCAAGCCCCAGATAAAACAACTGAGAAAGCGCAAGCTTTGCTTCATGCATCCTTACAGCTATCCCGGAAGCGACATCCTGCCTTGTTTTCCGGGCAGAAAAATCCCGAAGGTCCCCCTTATCATTTACCAGCATGATGGCATCCTTGGTTTTTTCTTCCTCAGGCCTGGCAATTTCAGCCTCCATCAGACTGATGAGGTCTTCAAGATGGGTTCTTGTATGATTGAAATGTGTCGAAATCGTTTGTTGCAGCCACTCTGAGAACCCGAAACGATCAAAATGTATCTGAAAGAAAGCTGAAAGACTCATACCATCGGTATCGTACATGACCGTTTCGTCAGTGAGTTTTAAATCGATCAGATTCTTCCACCCAAGGCAGAAGTCCGGATGGCGAAGGGTCGTCCGTACAAAAGTCGGGATACCTTCCAATCCGTATTTCGGCATATAGGAAAGCGAATCCCGGTTCGGATACCAGGCAAGCCTACCCATACCGGGTATGTCCACTGTACGATTTTGATCAAACAATGCAGTGTATCCCATGTTCACAGTTGCTCCATTCTCACGATAAACCGCACCATCTTTTCCTGCCATGACCACATTTCGCGGATTCCAGCTGATCTTGTAATGCCATGGATTGTCATCTGACTCCGGCGCAACAAGTCCACCGCAATGAGATCTGAAAGAATGGATCACACCTCCATCTTCCTTAATGCGGTCGATCACCTCCATCGCACTCATATGATCAATACCCGGATCAAGCCCCATTTCACAAAGAAACGTAAGACCCTTCGACCGCGCTTCCTGGTCAAGTTCCATGATCTCGGGACTAACGTAAGATGCATTCAGGAAATGTTTGCCGTGTGCCAGACATATCCTTGCAATATCAGGATGAAAGGGGGGAGGCAGCAAGGAGATCACCAGATCCGACGCCGCTATAAGATTATCCGTATCAGCTGGAGTAAATGGATCGATCCTATGGGCGGAAGCATTGGGATCTCCAGCGATCTTTGAGGCAGCCAATGTTCCGTTGATGTCAGCCACATGCACATGCCATCCATTCGCGGGAGCCTTGACCAAAAGATAAGAAATAAGCACTGTGGAGGATTTTCCGGCACCCAGCACCAGGATCTGCTTCATGCGGCTTTATTTGAAGTGAAATTCCGAAAAAAAATGGCAACGAGGTTTCAACTTGAAAAAGAAAAAAGGAAATGGAAATTCATGATAATGCAACATCATCATCCTCCGGCATGAATTCTATCACGATACGACGATCAGATGATACCGAAATACTATTCAGGAAATCAGAAGACCCGTCGTTTCGCCTGAATTCTGGAATGATCGGCTGCAACGGAGGCTTTTTACCGGTGAGCGATGCCTTTTTGTACGACAATTGCTCCCTCTTTCTGACCCATCCCGTTCCAATGCCAACAACAACCTTTCCGTGCTCCATGATGCCATCCGGAAAACGTACAAACAGACGGCCGTTATCGGTGCCGGCCAAAGGAATATGCTCTTGTAACCCGGGATTCTTTAATTGACATGACGGTATTAGACCCGATTCAAGCATCAGTATCTGATACGGTATGTACGCTGCCATGGTAGGAAGAATGTTACATTCCTGCTCCGGTGGAAAAAGAGAAGGGAGAAAGACCTTCGTGAGTATCTTGACCGGCTTTTCCTTGACCGTGACCAAGGCTCCCGATGGTAGTGCGATGCCGGGAACGGCCTTGAATTCGTCTATTTCAGAGGGATATCGCCATTGCGTAGTTTTTCCGTCCACCCAGACAAGGTCCTGTGGCTTCAGGGGGAGACATAATAATTCCTCATAGGAATATGGCCCTGAACTTTTGTTGTTTCGGAGGAGGAGGTAACTCTTCAAAGGATAAATCGCAGTGAAAATAGCAAAAACCCTCTAAAAATGTTACTTATTTGTGAATAATTTATTTTTGACGCACTTTCAAATACCCATTTTTTTATCAAGTATCCGAAAAAAACATGAGGATCTGAAAATGCATGACCGGAGCAAACATGATGGCGGGACCCTTCCTGCGAAGACTTTTGCTTCTTTACTGACCCTATCACGATATCCGGACTTTTTATCAAATCCCCATCTATGCGGCTTACTGTCTGCCAAATGCGAAACAAGGTTTAATCCACATCCGTGGATAAAAACAAGCGGGGTAATGACCGGCTCAGCCTCATTTTACAGGGTAATTGAGGTACCTTTGAAAAGGTTCTGAAAAACCACAAAGGTTTCAACAACAGGCTCATACATTTCACCCATATGGACGAACTAAATCAACCGGAACAGACAAAAGACAATGACCGGATCATACCTGTGAACATCGAGGAACAAATGAAATCCTCGTACATAGATTATTCCATGAGCGTCATCGTGGGACGGGCTTTGCCAGACGTACGGGATGGACTGAAGCCTGTGCACCGGAGAATTTTATTCGCGATGAACGGATTGGGGCTGGACTATAACAAACCCACCAAAAAATGTGCACGTATCGTGGGTGAAGTGCTGGGTAAATATCATCCACACGGAGATACCGCGGTTTATGATACCCTTGTCAGGATGGCACAGGAGTGGAATATGCGATACCCATCGGTCGACAAGCAGGGTAACTTCGGTTCCCCCGATGGTGAAGGACCTGCCGCAATGCGATACACAGAAGCCCGACTGCAGCGCTACGCTGCTTATTTGATGGAGGATATCGACAAAGAAACAGTGGATTTCCAGCCAAACTTTGATGACTCTCTGGAAGAGCCCACCGTGCTGCCCACACGCATTCCCAACCTTCTTGTCAATGGCAGTAGCGGTATCGCGGTGGGGATGGCCACAAATATGCTACCCCACAATCTCTCAGAAGTGATTGATGGATGCATCGCCTTCATAAATGACAGGGACATCACCATCGACCAGCTCATGACATATGTCAAGGCACCTGATTTTCCGGGTGGCGGGATGATCTATGGGATGGAAGGAGTAAAAGCAGCCATGCATACCGGCCGCGGCAGAGTAGTGCTCCGGGGAAAGCTGACCGTCGATGCCAAAGCCAACGGAAGAGAACAGATCGTCATAACTGAAGTACCTTATCAGGTCAGCCGGGATGTGCTTACAGCGAGGATCGGACAGTTGGTCAATGAGAAGATCATTGAAGGCATATCCAACGTCAACAACGAATCCAACGAAAAAGAAGGTACCCGCATTGTCATCGACCTCCGAAAAGATGGGGTGTCAAGCGTCATCGTCAACCAGCTTTTCAAATATACCGACCTCCAGACATCCTACGGCATCAACAATGTCGCACTCGTAAAAGGACGCCCCAGAACCCTGAACCTGAAAGAACTCATCACTGAATTCATAGAATTCAGGCATGAAGTGGTGGTGCGCCGTGCAAAATATGAACTCAAGGAAGCTGAGAAGAAAGCACATATCCTGGAAGGCTACCTGATCGCACTCGATAACCTCGATGAAGTCATCACCCTGATCCGTCAATCCGTCAACCCGGAAGAAGCCCGACAGGGTCTCATATCTCGCTTCGGTATGTCGGAAATACAGGCCAAAGCCGTACTTGAGCTTCGCCTGCAAAGGCTGACAGGCATGGAGCGGGACAAGATCAAGGAAGAATATGACGAGATCATGAAAGTCATCGCACAACTGAAACTCCTGCTATCGGATGAAGGAATGCGTTTCGATCTCATAAAGACTGAACTCAAAGAGATACGCGATAAATTCGGAGATGCCCGCCGCTCAGAGATCACTTACCTGGAAGACGAAGTCAACTTCATTGATCTTATCAAGGAAGAGGATGTCGTCATCACGGTATCTCATCTTGGATACATTAAACGTACCCCTGCCGACGAATACCGCATCCAGAAAAGAGGTGGACGGGGCTCCATCGGTGGAAAGACCCGGGAGGAAGACTGGATTGAACACCTTTTCGTAGCTTCCACCCACCATACACTCGTCATCTTCACAGAAAAAGGACGCTGCTACTGGCTGAAAGTCTATCAAATCCCGGATGGCGAAAAACAAAGCAAAGGAAGGGCCATTCAGAACCTCATACAACTCCCGCAGGATGACCGCATCAGGGTGATACTGGACGTCAAAAAACTGGATGACACGGAATATGTGCAATCTCATTACATTGTCCTGTGCACACGAAAGGGTGTCATCAAAAAAACAGACCTGGAGGATTTCAGCAGACCCCGTTCCACAGGGGTGAATGCCATCACGATCATGGAAGGCGACCAACTCCTCTATGCCCGGTTGACCAATGGAAGCTCCGAGATCATCATGGCCGTCAAGAGCGGACGGGCCATTCGCTTCCCGGAAGAAAAGGTGAGGTCTACCGGAAGAGGTGCCATCGGTGTAACCGGTATTGAAGTGGATAATGATACGGATGCAGTTGTTGGTATGATCTGCGTCGAAAGGTCTGATACCAGCCGCACAGTACTGGTCGTATCAGAAAATGGCTACGGAAAACGCACCCAGATAGACGAATACCGCATCACCAACCGAGGAGGTAAAGGTGTTAAAACCATCAATGTCACAGAAAAGACAGGCAACCTTGTCGGGATGCTGGACGTCTCCGAAACAGAAGACCTCATGATCACCTGTATGTCGGGAGTAACGATCCGCATGTCGGTGTCGAAAATCAGCGAACTTGGCAGAGCCACACAGGGTGTGAAGCTGATCCGACTGGATGAAAACGATAAGATCGCAGCGATCACACAGCTGGATGAATCCAAAATGGATGAACCAGCACTGAATGATGCTGAAATTCCGCAAAGCACCGAAACAGACGTTCCTGAAAACCCTGAAACCGAGGTGAAAACCGATGAGGGGGAAACGGAATAATGAACAATTATGTAACTTACACGCATCCTTAATAAAAGATCATGAAACGACTGATTTCACTAAGCGTTTGCATCCTGCTTTTGTCACATGCAGGTATGGCACAGTTCGAACAGGTAAAGACATACCTTATGCTGAACCAGCTTCCCAAAGCAAAGGAAGCCATTGATGAATTGGAGAAAAAGGGAAAGGTTACCACAAAACCGGAATTCTATGCCGCAAAAGCCACAATCCTCGCCGGCTTGATGAAAGGTGCAGAACCTGCCGAATCAGCAAAGCTGATGAATGAATCCATCGCCTCCTACCGTAAATTCATGGCGGCAGACCCGACGAATGCCGGGAAATTCATCCAGGATCCCACATATTCCGCAACGCCGTTCACCTACTACAGCACATTCTTCAACGAAGGAATCAGCAGCTTCAACAAAAAAGAGTATGATGCGTCTTCCGAAAGCTTCAAAAATGCCACAGAATGGAGCGAATTCCTCATCAAAAATAACCAGATAGGACTGGCCTTTGACACATCCGCGAACTACCTCGCAGGTGCTTCCTGCCAGAACGCTGGTAAAATAGACGACGCACTTGTTTACTACAATAAACTCGCAGATAACAAAATCGGTGGCGCAGATTATGCTGATATGTACAAGTATATGACCTACCAGTATTTTCTGAGAGACGATGCCGCTAATTTTGAAAGGACCCGCTCTGTTGGTAAAGAACTTTACCCCACCGACCAGTTTTTCACACTCGATGAATTAGACCTTATCCTCGACATGGAGGACCCCAATGCCAAACTCGCAAAACTGGATGCCAAAGTGGCAAAAGAGCCGGGTAATATGAAACTGGCCCAGATGTATGGTGCGATCCTTTTTGATAAGTTGAACGAAAGGGATGTCGATGTGACCACACCTGCGTACGCGAAGGAGGAAGAAAAGATGATATCGCTGCTGTCAAAAACAGCAGATGCCATGCCCGAAGATGCTGGCTCAATTTTCTATCTCGGTAAACACCAATGGTATAAATCCGACCGCATCAGGGCTCAGATCTTTGATGTCAATGACGCCATCCGGAAATTCAATGATGCACAAAAACCTGACAAAGCGGGTAAACTTCCACCGCCTCCAAAAGACTTAACGGCTAAACGCGATAGCCTCCGGAAAGCCCAGGAATTGGCCATGGATAAAGCTGTGCCATATCTCCTTAAGGCCCAACCGATCATGGAGAAAACCTACACTAAAAGTCGCGGAGAGACACAGAACTATAAAATACTGGTCGATGACCTGATCCAGTATTATAGCTTCAAAAGGCAGTACGCAAAAACCAATGCTGAAAAAGTGAAATTCGAAGCCGAAGAGAAAAAATGGGATGCTATCTACACAAAGATAAAAGCATGATGCAATAACGAATTTGAATCCTGCCAACTCAATTATCGCCATCTGCAGCGCAATTATTGCTTTGCAGATGGCTTTTCATTGCATGAACAATTTCGACATTGGTACAATCCCACTCACCCAATAAGCTATCCGACAAATGACACAAGATCTTCACCTCGGCCGTTCTTCCTTTGGCCATGTTGACAATAAAAATAAAGTAATGTCCCGCGAAGAAGCGGATATCCTTCTCTCGGATTGGGTAAAAAATGAACGCCTGCTGCTTCACATGAGGCAGGTCGGCAAACTCATGCAACAATGGGCACAAGAAAGGGAACAATTGGAAGAAATCGATATCTGGAAATGGGAATTGGCAGGCTTGCTGCACGACGCTGACTGGGATCAATGGCCTGCATCACACTGTAAAAAAATCATAGCAGAATTAGAACAAAGGCAAATAGATCCGGAGATCATCCGCGCCATCGCTTCCCACGGCCCCATTCATTTTGGAGTGGAACCGGAAACCAGGATGGATAAGATGCTCTTTGCCTTCGATGAACTAAGCGGCCTTATTCACGCCTATTCCCTGATGCGCCCTGAAGGATATTCCGGAATGGAAGTCAAAGGCGTCAAGAAAAGACTGAAGGACAAGAGCTTCGCGGCAAATGTCTCCAGAGAAGATATCGATGATGCATGCCAACGGTCAGGCATAACTGTGGATGAATTGATCTCGTTCATCATCCGACACCAACCTGCAGTTTGCCTGGCTTAAAACCCAATATGGCTTTTTAGTAGCCGATATCTCCAGCGTTCATCATGCCTACACGACAAAAATCCAATTTCGTTGACATGCTTCACCTGCGGTTCCCTATACCGGATCGGATGCATGTTGATCAACCCTTTCACTTGAAGTAACGTCATCACCAATAGCATCGACTCGTTGAATGGATTACTGAATGTCCATTTTTTCATTCCCCCCCCCGATAAGGCTTTAATGCGATACCTTTATCTCTCAAAAGGTCGAACTTTTTTATTGAAACACCTGCAAATTGGACTGACCGGTTGAAATCCACATATTTTAGCATCTTCCATCCCGGTA
>JBIKIB010000389.1:0-3639 GCA_044361845.1 Chitinophagaceae bacterium
ACTTCCAGCGCTTCCATACTCGCCCCGTACAAAGGCAAGATGCTTGATGAGGGCGACCACCGTAAAGATGGTTTTGAAAGTGAATACGCACGGACAAAACATATGGCAGGGGAGATCGTACGGGGGTATGTGTCGGCAAAGATGGACACCGCCATCGTCATCCCCACACGCGTCTACGGTGCAGGGATCATGACACACAGCAACGCCATCAGCCGCATGCTCGATGACCTCATGAAACGCAATACAAGCTTCGTCCCAGCATGCCTGGATGTCGTGGCGAACTATGTGTACGTCGAAGATGTCGTCAACGGACACCTGCTCGCCATGGAGAAAGCCTCCAGCGGAGAAAGTTACATCCTCGGCGGAGAAAATATCAGTTACCGCGCATTCTATGATGCTGTCAGTGACTTCACCGGCAAGAACAATCTCCTGAAAATGCCTTTATGGGTGATGAAAGCGGCAGGCTACGTCAACCTCGCGCAATATCACCTGTTCAAAAAAGACCCGGCCTTCACGCCGGATATCATCGGTCGTTTCTTCAGGAATATTCATGTGAGCTCAGAGAAGGCGGTCAGGGAACTGGGGTATGAGATCACCCCTTTCAGAGAAGGACTTGCAGAAACGATCAGGTCATTGAAAAGTCAGGATGCCGTACGATGACGGAAAATCCCGCAGCAAGGGAGGTCATAAACGACCCAGCATAACGAAAGAAAAATAAATATTAATATAAGGTTGACAGACCCGTCACTTCCCTGGGCCGCCATACACTTTACGTACCTTGTAGATCCCTCGTTTGGACGTTTCATAATAGGTACGAAGACCGATATCCGCCAAAATACCGATCGTGATCAACTGAATGCCGCCGATGAGAAGGATCATTCCCAGGATCAGAATGGGCTTACCCCAGATATCCTGACCTGCGATCTTCAATCCAAGTAAATACAAATTGATCAACACGCCCAGTGAAAAGGCAAGGAATCCGACCGTGCCGAAGATATGCATCGGCTTCTGGCTGTAGCGACGCATGAAGAACAATAACATCAGGTCGCTGATGACACGAAACGTACGCGAGAGATTGTATTTTGAACTTCCGAACTGACGGGGGTGATGCTTCACATCGACTTCCGTCATGCTCGCACCGGAGAAACTAGCCACAGCCGGTATGAACCGATGCATCTCGCCATGCAACTGCAGGTCACGTGCCACATCGGCCTTCAATACCTTCAATGTACATCCGAAATCATGTATCCCCACTTTCGTGATCCGCCGTATGAGCCAGTTGGCCATCCCGCTGGGGATCTTGCGCAATAGCATTTTATCCTTTCGGTTCTTTCGGTTACCCGCCACGATGTCCCAATCCTCTGCCTTGATCTTTTCAAGCATCATCGGGATATCCGAAGGATCATTCTGCAAGTCACCATCGAGGAATGCGATGTATGCTCCTGAAGCATGATCCACACCCGCAGCCATGGCCGTACTCTGCCCGTAATTCTTCTTGAACTCGATCAGGATCAACCGATCATTCACCAGCTCGCGTACCTTAAGCCTCGTGTTATCCGTACTGCAATCATCCACGATGATGACTTCATGGTCGATACCGGACAATGCATCGCTGACGGATCGGATCAGGAGCTGTATGCTTTCCTCCTCGTTGAGGACGGGAATGACCACCGAAAGTTCGCGCAGGGGGACGGCATCTTCCGTTTCCTGGAACCCCCGGATGGATGTAGGATGGATCATGATGGACACTTGATTCAACTCCCTGCGAGGATACCGCACCGATACGCATCAGCGATCTGTGAACCGGCAGTCAGTTGTGGTGAGCCGCAAAGGTACGACAGAACGACAAATCGCTTAACGCAGGTTTAACAGCACCATACCCTGCTGAAAGATCCTTCAACGTATCATACTGATGGTGAACGCATCCATTCATCATAAACCTGAAATGTTACTCATATGACAACACATATCCTGATCCTGTATGTTACTGCCTCCGCAGGCCTCGCATTATCCTCTATGCGTACATGCGCACAACAGAAAAAAGGGCAGTATGCATTCGGCGTACAGGCCGGGACAATGGTCTACCAAGGCGACCTGAACCCTTCCCGTTTGGGATCGCTGAAAACGATGCAGCCAACATTCGGGTTGAATGCCGCCAGGTTGATGGGCGCGAACATGGCCATCAGGGCAGGGATCCTCTTCGGCAAACTGAAAGGGGACGAAAGCAGATATGCCAGTCCTGCATATCGACAGGATCGCAATTTCTCCTTCACATCTCCCGTCACCGAGCTGTCAGGAAACATCGTTTGGAATCCTCTCGGAAAGCTGTCAGAAGACAAAAAGATCACCCCGTTCCTTTCAGCAGGATTGGGGTTGTCGATGCTGAGGGTTCGTGCCGATTGGTCTCGCATGACCGGTAACTTTATCGTGACGGAAATCAGCGATCTGACGACAAGACTTGCCGAAGACGCGGCACACGCTAAGCCAATACTTCTGCCGGTGGCCATGATGGGCATCGGCTTACGGTATCAGCTCCGCCCACAATGGGCACTGTCGATGGAAAGCACTTATCGCTTCACCCCGACAGATCATCTCGATGGATTCAGCAGGGCGGCGAACGCGGGAAAGCGGGACCAGTACATGACCCATTCCCTGGGCCTGGTGTACTGCAGCGGTAAAGGCAATCGACTGGGCTGTCCGAAAACGACTTGGTGAACGACAACCGAAACCGCCCAGATGTACATGAAAAAACCCGCTGCGGGGAGGGCAGCGGGCTCAAAAAAAATAAATATGAATCATCAGAATCGGATGCCCAGAGACAGACCTGAACGAATGCCGATGAATGGTCCGGTAAGTTTTGCATCCACGACCCCTTTCTGGCTGCCACCGATATTCTGGTTGCTGACAACGGCCGTCAGGGTCCATGGACCGAGGTCCGTATTGTTGATATCATCCTGAAGGCCCAGTGGATCTTGGATGGGCACTGCATCCACGCCATAGAAATCACCTTTCTGTGATCCGTAAAAGGGTCCGAATATCCACCAGTCAAGGACGACATTGCGCCCCAGCGTCCACTGCGTACCCATCATCAGGCCGCCCCCGAAACCCGTCAGCTTACCATCGAAATCAACCGTGTGCGGTTTGCCATCACTGTCGTTGAATGTATATTTATTCACGGCATTCATGGAAGAATACCGGACAAACGGGGCGAGATAGAAACCGCGAGGAGCACCCTTCCGGCCGAGATAAAAACGATATTCCGCCGAGATGTTAAAACGATCGAATGTGGTGGACTCAACGGCATTCTGCACCTGTTGATCATCACCGAACTGATCGATGATATTATCCTTGAAAGGCAATGGTGCGTTATTGGCGATTCCGACAGTGACCGCCAGGGATGTCTTCCTCGAAACCACCCGCTCCAACTGGAAGACATGGTTCTTGAAAAAGGCCGCCGGAACATTGTATTTGATCATCGTTTTTCCGCCGGTGGAAGATTTCTTTTCAGCCTCCTCCTGAGCTTGTAGGGATGCAGCAACGACGAGAAAGGAAAAAAGCAGCATGTTGATTTTCATAGCATATGTTTTACATCAAGAATATCTCCGGCAATGGCATACATTCCGGTCCATGCGAAAAATA
>JBIKIB010000390.1:0-3632 GCA_044361845.1 Chitinophagaceae bacterium
ACCTTCTCTGACAGCGCATTGGCCCTTTTCATCTGTTCAATGCGTTCCTGATATTTGATCTCCTGCTCATAGTAGTCTACGGTCACAAGATCGATTTTTTGTTTACTCGACTGAAATACAAGGAACAAGATGCCCGCTACGAAAAGTATATAAACGAAAAGGATCTTATACCCCCAATTGAAATTCATATTTATATTTATTTTACCGGTCCTATGAAAGTTACAGCAATGCTTTTGATCCTTATTTTCTTTTCATACACGTGTATCCTGATGGGCGTCCTTCTTTGCTTTATATCGTCCGGGGAAACCCTTAAAATGAAAGTAGCGCTCTTGTATCCCTCCTTCTCGACAACGATATCATTGCCAACCACCTCGATCTCTCCCCTGATGCCCTCCAATTCAAGTGCGATGGGTATGGCTTCCCTTGTCTTATTAGCCATTCGGGCGTTGTATATGTTCGCAATGCGCCCGTCCGGCATGGTCTGGTAAACGGATCCTGAAGTACGCAGGATGGTGACTTCCACGTCGTCGCGGCTTGCCAGCATGAAAACAAGTGCCCCAACGAGTGCAGCCAATACCAGGGAATAGGCGATGATCCTATTGTTCAGCTTCGGTTTCTCCCCTTTCACGACATTATTTTCTGATGCAAATCGGATCAGTCCTGTCGGCCTGTCGACATGAGTCATGATCTCATCGCAGGCATCGATGCAGGCAGTGCAGTTCACACACTCCAATTGTGTGCCATTCCGAATGTCTATACCTGTGGGGCATACCCGAACACAGGCTGCACAGTCGATGCAATCGCCCAACTCACTGGACGGCGAAGCCTTCTTTATCTTTCCCCTTGGCTCACCACGAACGTAATCATATGCCACCACTATGGAATCCTTATCAAGCAGCACTCCCTGAAGACGGCCGTAAGGACAGACAACGATGCATACCTGTTCCCGGAACCAATAAAAAACAAAGAAGAATACGGATGCAAAAACCGTCAGCGCGATGAAAGTGCCGAAATGGTTCGGGATGCCTTCGATGATATACCGCTTGACCTCATCCATACTGATCAGATAAGCCATGAAGAAGTTGGCGATCAAAAATGAAAGCAACCAGAAAACAGTCATCTTGATCGCTCGTTTTTTCAGCTTATATGCATTCCATGGCATCTCCCGAAGTTGCCGTTGCTTGTTGTGGTCTCCATCTATCCAGTATTCGATCTTTCGAAAAACCATCTCCATGAAAATCGTCTGAGGGCAAGCCCATCCGCAGAACACCCGGCCGAAGACCACCGTAAAGAGGATGATGAATACAATGAAAGTCAGCATCCCAAGCATAAAGATGAAGAAATCCTCAGGGCCGAAGATCTGCCCGAAAAGAATGAACTTCCGCTTGAGGATGTTGATCATGAAAAGCGGTTCACCCTTCAGTTTGATGAATGGAAGGGTAAAGAAGATGAACAGATAGACCATGCTGGCGATCGTCCGTTTGGTATACAGTGGGCCCCTCGGCTTTTTGGGAAATAAATAATTCCTGCTGCCTTGCTGATCTATTGTTGCCACAGAATCCCGGAAGGTTTGATCCATCCGGGATTTCTTTTCCATTGCCTCATCACTATCCCTTTTAAACATGTAGGCTTTTTGACTCAGTTAGGAGGATTTGTCTTGCTAACATTTGCAGATGCCGGTGAAGAAGCTGCATTCTCCACATATGCAACACCCTGGGGTTCTTTTGGATTGGCAGGCTTACTACCTCTAAGGGAATGAACAAAGGATGATAGATGCTTCATCTGCATAGGACTGTAAACAGTCTGCCATGACTGCATACCTTTTTCAGGATACCCAAGTTTGATGGTCTTGTAGATATCATTCATGCTTCCGCCATGTATCCAGTTCACATCCGTTAGGTTCGGTCCGATGCCCCCACCCCCGTCAGCAGCGTGGCAGGCAACACAACTCTGCATGTACAAAGCTTTACCAGCCGCAATACCATCGGCGTCAGACATCGTCACATTATTTTCATCCACAAGATCTTTCGTGCGGGCCTTGTATTGCTCTTCCTGTAACTTACCTTCTGCCATCTCTGCGGCATATTCCTGCTCCTGACTCTTACCTGTACCGAGGACCTGATAATTGAAAAAATAAATCACAGCCACTACGATCGTGATATAAAAACCCCATTTCCACCAGGGTGGTAATGCATTGTCCAACTCGCGGATGCCGTCATAATCATGGTCAAGCATGATATCTGCTTCCTGCTCAACAGGAACAGCCCTGGTGAATATTTTCTCATCCATTTTTTTCCACCAATCCGCGAGTTTGGTAGTCGGGATAGCTGAGGCGGCAATTGACTTTTCAGTCACTCCCGTCAGTTCACGATAAGTCCTCCTGGCCATGAATGCCAGAAAAAATATCACCACCACTTCCAATGCGATGACCGTGGATAACAGGTAAAATTCCAATGCTGTCAGGCCTCCATAATTCGGGAGTGTCAGAACTGTGGGAGCGGCATCAGCCACTTGTGCGCGCGCAACATCAGAAATACTCAACAGACTGACCAACAGGATAGCGGATGACAAGACCCCCTCAGATTTTCTTTTCTGCAGGAGTTGCCGGCTGAATGTCAAAAGTGCCTGACCCAATCCCCAAATGACGAGGAGAAGGATGATCGCAACGAATATCATCAGCATCTCCAGCCAATTTGTCTCTGCCTTTGTTTCCGGAGCAACACCACCTCCTTTTGCCAGGATGGTCAAAGCAGGTAGCATCAGCAACGTGGCTGTCGCTGCTTTTTTCATAATATCATATTTGTTGATGAAGGACATAAGATGATGTTTACACGTTTGGGGTCTTATTTTCTTCCTGCAGGTCCAAAGGCATATTTGATAATTCATTGATACTCTCCCTGCTCATCTGCCTCACGTACATGAGCATGCCGGCGAAGAATATGATGAAGATCAACAGCGATACGATCGGATATACCTCAATGCCGTTGACCTGATCTGCGTATTGTTTGATGATCTTCGACATGCTACTGGTTTTGTGCAGTTTGTTCTTTAGTGATATCTGTTCCGAGCCTTTGCATGTATGCGATGATGGCGATGATCTCTTTGTTCGCAGGGGTTTTGATGCCATCCTTTGCGAGACTTTCTATGATCCTGCCCGCCTGCTCCATCAGGTCTTTGTTCGCCTGTAGATCGTATCCCTCCGGATATGGTACGCCAAGCCGTTGCATCGTCCTGATCTTGGCAGGGGTGCTGGCTGTGTCAAGTTCCTGCTCTAGCATAAAGGAATACCCTGGCATGATGGATCCTGCTGATAACGCCTGCGGATAATCGAAGTGATTGTAGTGCCATGAGTCTGACTTACGGTTGTTTCCCACGCCCTCACGTGCCAGGTCGGGGCCGGTCCGCTTTGAACCCCATTGAAAAGGATGGTCATATATGAACTCGCCAGCCTTGGAATACTCACCGTAACGGGCAGTCTCAGACCTGAATGGTCGAATCATCTGTGAGTGACAAGTATAACATCCTTCTCGTATATAGATATCCCGTCCCTGCAATTCAAGAGGGGTGTAAGGCTTAACACTTGTGATGGTGGGCACATTCGATTTGATGAGGAAAGTTGGAATGATCTCCAC
>JBIKIB010000391.1:0-3616 GCA_044361845.1 Chitinophagaceae bacterium
GGTGTCGACCCCGTCAGTGATCAGATAGAAGTCAACCTGTGCCGTTTCGGTTGCTCCGGCATCCCGGAGCAGGGTCTCCAATGCATCGAGCTGCTGCCAGCAGGCGTCGAAGAGGGCGGTGTCGCCACCGGTTCGGAGGTCTTCGGTGGAGATGTCAGGGATGCTTTCCGGCGACAGCGGTCCGAAGATCGGTTTGAGTTCAGTGCTGAAGATGCTAAGTCCGATCCGATGTTCGACATGCGGATCCTTCGCAGCCAGCCGCCGGAAATCGCCCAGGTGTTCTTCCATGATGTCGTGCATGGCATCCTGATGGAAGTCCATCGAGATGCTCGCATCGATCAGCAATTGTCTGATGTAAAGCAAAGTGGTGTACATAAGTGTTGTTTGTAAAAGCAATATTACCTGCATAAACAAACGTACCCGGGAATCTCAAGCTTGTGGGTTGCTTGCACTTCCTAAGTGGGAAGGAATTATGCTGTATGGCATCGATTGCAGGCAAAGATGTCGCAAGCCAACGACTGCGTGATTCATGTATGGCTCAAGCTTTTGCCTGGAAAGATACAGGAGACTGGGAGGCGGTATGTACACACTTGATGGATGATCTTGGAGCCTGGGTCGGCAGGATAAATGAGTTGAACATCTTCCAAAGAGAATACTTTACTTGCTCGGAAGTTCGTTGACCAAGATCTCTCCGGATGTCGATCTTAGCGGGCTCTGGTCCTGTGATATATGCTTTTATCACATGAAGTAGATAAGGATGCATTCACAGGGGTCAACATGCTCCGTTTTCTTCACCTCGCTCGGAATAGGTATAGGGAAAAGAAAGGTTCTTTTCCCTGTCCAAAGGTCATTTTTATGAGAAATATTTTATTAAAAAACCCCACCCGAGCATTTACGCATGGCGCCTGAGGTTACTTCGCTTTCGCATAGAGATCACCGATGTGGAAGACGATGCCCCTTCTCCAAAAACTATTGTTATGAAAAATATCAATGCGGATATGACCTTCCAGGGCCGGATCCAGCGATCTGCCTGAACCGGTCCGCCCCTGCTGAAGATCTGCCATGTAAACCCAGTCCGCCTGCGAACCCCGATTCCCGGTACCCCAAAACTCCGAGATACCGGATTTCTTTCCGGCGGTCCTCATGAAACTTCTATTGATCCGTATGAGCAAGTCCTTCAGCTCGGACTCTTCCATGTCGGTGAGCACGCAGTCTCCCTGGTATTCCACCCTCGTAGCATCACCAAGGCCGCAGTTATTTCCAAACAGGGCCTTTACATTGACATGCAAAAGCTGCAGCTCACTGGGCTCGACCTTAAACATGAAATCGGAGGGGACAGCCTTCCGATAGTTACGGGGTTGAAGAACGGGGGATTTTATAGCGTTTTGTTTTGTGTCGTTCGACATATTAATATTCAACCTTTTCAACTCTCGTCGGTCATGAGGGTGAGGTATTCCGCCTCGGTGAGGTGTCTCGAAAACTCCATCCGCTTTGCACCCGGCTTTGTCTGCAGCAGCACGCAATCCCCCTGCCTCACGATGGCTTCTATTCCGCCCGGTTCGACATGTGTCCGGATGGTCCATGCAATAGCCTGCACGGGGGACACCCTGCGTTCGAGAACGGTTTCCGACAATCTGTTCGCATTGTTCTTTTTATCTTTCGGTAGATTGTTCGTGTAGATGGCCCTCATGTCAACCCAGATGACGTATTCCTTCGATGTCGATGTATCCCAGCATTTAACGAAATACTGATCTGTCAAATTCCGGGACAGAAGGCTCTGGAGTTTGCTGGAGTTCTCCTCCTCATCCTTGTTTCTGAAACAGACCCTGTACAGTTCGTAGACATCCTCAAAGTTGTGACGGGTCAGCGTACCATCCGCATCGACCCATGTCGTACTCTTTTGCTGCGTCTCCCTGCTGACGAGTGTGGGTGACACCTCTTCAATCATGCCCTGCAGGCCGAGGTGTTTGAAGGCGATCCTGCGCCTGTCCGGGTCATCCAACCCATCTATGACGGGGTGCGAGCCGCTCTGATGCTTAAGGGGGCAAATTATACGACACATTTGTATGCTATTTACAAAGTGTTTTTTTACGCATCCTTGAAAGGCAAACGGATCAGTATTCGGAGATGAAATAAAACCCTGCCTCAGAAAGGTCTGTAACACAGGGCGGAAAATATTTTTAGGCAATGATCAGCGATGTCCGGTCGCATTTGAATAGACCTGCAGAGGCGGCAGATGCCCGTCTGCACATAAGCGTTCATCGTCGGAGAGGCAGGTACGCAACCTGAAAATATCGGTTTGCCGAAAGTTGTTTCCAAGTCAGAGAACTCCATTGCAAATACATTGCAAAGCCGTTATGCATATTTGCAATCAAGAATAAAAACAGTGGGCAAAACACGCATCAAAAAGCCATTGGAAGCGAATGCGGAGGAAATGTTATAGATCATCCTTACATGAAAACCCCTTACATAGTCGATTCGTCTCCTGTGGTGAGGAATTCGGAAAGCAAGCCGGGAAAAACACCCCCGGTTCACGAACATATCGATAATACAAAACCGAGCAAGCAATATATAAATGAAAGTCTGATGAACATGATGAATCATGGTGGAGTGAACCAAACGCTGATATGTAACCGAATACAGATCCTGTTGTTCAGAGACAGGATGATTGCAAAAGCGAGGAATGAATACAAAAAAAGGGATTTCCTAGAGTCAAGGGTGTATATGATGTGGTTAGACCGAGATCGGGAAAGTTTTTTTAGATTCAAGAAGATACCCGGCACTCCGGTTACGGACTATGAAAACGGGGTGTGTGAAGCGGAGGAGACCCAGAGAATCATCGAATCAGAGATGGAAAGATTCAAGGATGAAGGATGTCAATTCCTCTGTGTGTTTCGGGTAAAGGTGATCTACAACGGGGATGAATTGGAATACGTGCACACTTCCCTCAAGGTAGGGGAAGCACTGGAGGAAGTGGAAACTGAGCTCTTCGAAGTGGTATGGTTTACCACACCCGAAGACGTAGATCGCAAGTACATGTATCCGAGATTCGAGTTGATCGAATGGTGAAAGAAGACATCAAAGAAAGGAATAGGCCAACTTTGCATGGCTCTATGATCCTAAAAAAATGAAACAGATCCATGTTCAGGCAAGGTGTTTTCGGTCCATGCGGCAATTCATCGATCACGGATCGCACCGGGGTGAAAGGGGTCGACTTGGGGATATACGACCTTCATCTGATCGTGTACATCGAAGGGGACAGGCCCAGGCCGATCATCCACATAGCGGGTGACGTGGATAAAAGACGTTATTTCGAGGGGTATCCCGACTTCATGGACCTCGTCGAGGCGTTCTGGCCCCTTTCCTTCGACGATGCCCTTCTGCTCACCACCCTTTTCCCTCTGGACCGGCGCTACGCCACACCAGAAGGGATTTCGAGGCTGAACCGTTACCACAGGGATCCCTTTTTCGAAGGTTTCCTTTCCGGGAGCCGGGGACTCCTGCTGTATTGTCACCAGCTGGAGCAGGTCTGCAGCATGGTTCAGGGCATGTCACCCGAAGACGCCATTGCCATTCGGAGAACCTGGAACCAGACATCCCCGGCATCCGCGGAACT
>JBIKIB010000392.1:0-3592 GCA_044361845.1 Chitinophagaceae bacterium
ATAAATATTCTCCTGCAACTTCACGAACTTATCCATATTGAGCGAAGACTCGAAGACCGAAGGACGATAACGGCCGTTCTTGAGGATTGCAGCGATAAGCCTTTCCCTGAATTCAGATATTTCGATGCCCAGGATCTTACAGACCCCTAAAGTATCAACCCCTTTCAACAAATTCGGAAGGATCATGAGTTCACGGGTCAGTGTGTTCTCCAGCACGGGCCTTCCCTTTCTATCGAAAATGATCCCACGGTCAGGATAAACGATATTGCGATAAACGGCATTGTCCATCGCCTGGATCTGGTATTGCGGGGAGAGCACCTGCAAGATGAAAAGCCTGACGATCAAAATGGCAAATACCGACAGGATGATACCCTGTATGACGGTCTGCCGTGATTGATTGTACAAAGGCATGCTATGAATTTCTATTTTTCCGTTTGCTGCACTGCATCAATTATCTCAAGCGACATTGGTGCGGTATCTGGATTTTCTGTTGAAGATCATCTCCGTGACCGCGACCAGCAGGAGGCTGATACCTGTCGTGGCAAAGACTTTTCCGAAAAAATACCAGGCATTCCCCATCTCTAGCCACTCAAGGAATATCATGGAGAAATGATGCAGGAATGTCAATATGATCACATACGTGGCATATGGAATAAGTCCCATACTCGTTGAAGATGGCTCAGAATAACTCAACTCCGCACCATCCTTTGGCATGAGCAGATTTATCAGAAATGGCCTGATATATGCGATCAGTGTGCAGGAAAAGGCATGAAGGCCAGGGGATTTTGTGAATGCATCGAGGGTAAGGCCGAACAAAAACCCTACCATCGTAAGCCCCATCCTGGGAAGTCGGAAAGGCAACCACAACAAAAAAAGAAAATAGAGGTACGGTGAGATGAACCGGTGCAACGGAGGAATTTGATTCAGGATGAAAACCTGAATGGCGATGAACACCAAAAATCGTATGATATTTTTTACCAGATCAGTCATTGTTGCCTTCCTGAATGCTTTTTCTAAGCTTCATCATTTCATCCTGCTGCATATTGCGCACCACAAAAGCATGCTGCAATTCCTGAAAATTCACCGCAGTTCTGATCTTGAGGTCGTATGTCCCTGTCTCCTGGTCATCAGCCATCGCTTCCACAAATCCTATGATATGACCTGGAGGGTACTTATCCGAATATTGACTCGTCACTACCGTATCCCCCTTGAAGATGGGGACCGTTTTGGGGATCTTGGTGAGGCTCACATACCTGGGATCCTTGCCATCCCACCAAACCTCCCCGAAACCACTGCCCTTCTTCAATACGGCCACTATCTTTGTTTGCCGGTGAAGCATACTCATCACCACACACATATTCGGACTGACATCGATCACTGTCCCCACAACCCCTGAGGGCCCCACTACTGCCATGTTCAGGTCGACACCCTGGGCAGACCCACGATGCAACATAAGATAATTCTTCTGTGAACTGACGGAGTTGCTGATGACCTTTGCAGGAAGATAGAAGAACTTGCGATGATTGCCGGTAGAGTCCTTCCCTGAACTATCAGACATCACGATCTTGCTCGTGTCAGCCTGTGCGAAATCCGCCTTTAGCATATTCAGCAACCGCGCGTTCTGCTCCCTTAGTTCATCATTCTGTCTCTTCAACGAAAAATAAATCTCCACATTGTTGTACCGGGTGTTTATACGCCCGGAAAACTCATTATAGGCAGAGGCGAAAACCGATTCATGGAATTTATTATACTGAAAAAGCATGCTCAATGACCCGATCTGTAAGATCAAAAAGAAGATCAGGTTCGCATACCGGCTTATAAAAAGAAAGACATTTTTCATGTTACTCCGGTTACCTGCCTGTTGTTGCGCTCACGGTGAAAAAGTACCGGTCCAGCTATACCATGGTTTGGTTTCATGGGAATTTTCGCTCCATCAACGCATGATGAATGGATACCGTTGGTAGTTCTGTAAGGCAATCCCAGTGCCCCTGACAACACTCTTCAGCGGGTCATCAGCCACATGAACAGGCAGTTTGATCTTTTGGCTCAGACGTTTGTCAAGACCTTTAAGCAGCGCACCACCCCCCGTGAGATAAAGACCACGCTTGTATATGTCGGATGCCAACTCCGGAGGAGTGGTCTCCAATGCCTTCAGAATGGCTTCTTCGATTTTGAAAACGGACTTGTCAAGTGCTTCTGCGATTTCCTGATAGCTGACCATGATCTGCTTGGGAATACCGGTCACAAGGTCACGACCATTCACGGCCATGTCCTCCGGAGGATTGTCAAGATCCTTAATTGCCGAACCAACCTGGATCTTTATCTGCTCTGCAGTCCGCTCACCGATCAACAAACTATGGTAGCGGCGGAGAGCCTCCATGATGTCGGCCGTGAATTCATCGCCCGCAATACGGATCGACTGATCGCAGACGATACCTGCCAATGCGATCACGGTGATGCCAGTGGTGCCGCCGCCGATGTCGATGATCATATTCCCAACTGGTTCACCCACATCAATACCAATACCCAGTGCCGCAGCCATGGGTTCATGAAGGAGATACACTTCTTTGGCACCTGCCTGCTCAGCACTATCCCGCACCGCTCTCTTCTCGACCTCCGTTATGCTGGAAGGAATACAGATCATCATTCTCCAGCTGGGGGGAAACAAGGGCTTCTTGGGATGGATCATCTTGATCAACTCCCGTATCATCAACTCCGCAGCATTGAAATCAGCGATGACCCCGTCCTTCAGAGGACGAACCGTACGGATGCTTTCATGGGTCTTCTCATGCATCATGAGTGCCTTCTTTCCGACCGCCAACAACTCCTTTGGATTGTTCCGGTTCAACGCAACAATAGAAGGCTCATTCACTACGATGTCATCGTTGTGAATGATCAGGGTATTGGCAGTCCCTAGATCAATGGCGATATTTTGGGTAAAGAAGTTGAAGAGGCCCATTTCAGGTTAGATATTGGTTTTGAGAGGTCTATAATGCAAAATTCATTAAATTATCCGAATATTCAACGACAAAAAAAACTATACACACAAGTATTATGCTAATCCAGCATGGGTTTGGACCGCGAACAAATCTTTAAGAGATTTGAACCATCCTCAACATCCGGATGCATGAGCCAAAAAACGGATATAACGCTGCCATGGATGAAAACATGATTCGGGCAAATGACATTCAATCCTCTGAAAATAACCGTCAACTGAACTCATACCCTATGTCTCTCCTGTGGTACATTCCTTCGAACTCTATGAACTCGATGATCTTCAGGGACCGTTTCACGGCACTGCTGATCTCATGACCATAAGCCGTCACCGCCAACACCCGTCCTCCATTGGTAAGGATCCTTTCCCCATCACTCGCCGTGCCGGCATGGAAGACCATCACATCATCCTCCTTCAGGATATCCAAACCGTCAATCTCCATCCCCTTTGAAAAACTTCCCGGGTATCCACCACTCACCAACATGACGGTGGCGGCTGACCGGGGATCGGTATCGATGCGCATCTCATGTAAACGCCCATCAGACAACGCTCTGAAAACCGGCAGCAGATCATTCATGATCCGTGGTAACACCACTT
>JBIKIB010000393.1:0-3591 GCA_044361845.1 Chitinophagaceae bacterium
CGCTTCGGGTTCAATGGCGGCTTCTACGATCTGTTCTGTTGTGGCGGGTTCGGTCACGATGTCGGCTGTATCATCGATGAGGGGAAGGGCCAAATCGTCGTCATTGTCAGCTGCGCCTTCTGATATCACCTCTTGTGGGGGTGTTGCCCATTCCGCTTGGGGTTCAATGGCGGCCTCTGTGGTTTCATCAGCCACAACCAGAAATTGCTCCTCCATCTCCGCAATTTTTTCAGCATTGCTTCTTCCCCTGAGCTGGTGGTGCAACCAATGCGGGTTGCTGAAATACAGTGCAGTCCTGGAGACGGAGTCTGCAAATCTGGGATCCCCCATCTGTTGCAGTTTTCGGGTATGCAGGTACTGGATCACCGGTGAATAGGGATATTCGCCGGACAGGAGTACAAGCTCATCCCGGGAAACATCCTCCAATGAGTCTTTTCCGAAGATCGACCTGACGATATTATTCAATTCCTGTTTCATGAAAGATGTTTCGGGTCGATTACCAGTTGGAAAATATCTTATTGAAGATCTCGTCTGACAGGTTGTTTATGATCGCATCATTCAACTCGGCTTCAGCCTGTTGCAGGCTGCGTGTCGCAGAAAATGGAAAGTTACGGGTTATGCTGTTTTCAAAGTTCTTTTTTTCATCCAGCCGGTTTTTGAATATGATGTTGACTGTCACGTTCAGGTTGTTCATCGACGACTGCTTGTCGGATATGCCGGACGTACTCACCGAGTAGTCGGTGATGGTGCCGGATATCTCATAGTGTGCTTCTCCGTTGGTTTGGGAAAGCCGAGTTTGATTGACGATCTTCTGTCGGAGTTTCTCCGTGAGCCTCGGACTCAGCAGTGGATTAATGTATCGGGCACGGTTCTCTATGAAGTTGACCTTGACGGTCTTCACCTCGGGGGGTATCGATACATCCCTCATGGAGAACCTGCAGGTCCCCTGCACGGACAGCACAGCCCACGCAAGGAACAATAGGAGCAAGGTGCTGTTGTTGGATCTATTCGTCAATGTTGTATTCTTTTAGTTTCCTGTAGAGTGTCCGCTCACTGATACCGAGGTCAGATGCGGCATCTTTTCTCTTCCCCTTGTGTTTCTTCAGTGCTTTTTCGATGAGTTCCTTTTCCATATCCATGATGTTCAGGGATTCTTCCACTTCCACATGGTCCTGGATCATATTTTGCGGCAAGAGCACGTGTTGCTGTGGAGCTGGCATCATCTGTTTCATCACGGAGGATGTGTCCATGTCCATCTGCTCTCCACTGATTTCATTCAGCAGGGCGTTGGAGGATAGCATCGATGTCGCCAGAGAAGGATTTTTCAGGATCTCCAGGAACATCTTCTTGAGCTCGGTGACATCTTTTTTCATGTCGAAGAAGAGTTTGTAGAGGATATCCCTTTCGTTCATGAAATCCTGTGATTCCGGCATTCTTGAAGAGATGGCGGGCAGGCGGTTCTCCCGGTGTTCGGGAAGGAATCTTTTGATATCATTTGCCGCAAGCATCTTATCCTGTGAGAGCACGGATATCTGTTCTGCAATGTTTTTGAGTTCCCGGACGTTCCCGGGCCACGGATAATTCACGAGGAGCTGTCTTGCCTCTTCGTCAAGCTGTATCGGTGCTGCCTTATATTTTTCCGCGAAGTCGACCGCGAATTTCCGGAACAGCAAAATGATGTCTTCTTTTCGCTCACGAAGCGATGGTACCCGGATAGGAACCGTATTCAGCCGGTAGTAGAGATCCTCTCTGAATTTACCATTCTGTGTGGCGGTGAGCAGGTCTTTGTTGGTGGCTCCGATCACCCTGACATCGGTTTTCTGGACTTTTGACGATCCGACACGGATGAACTCTCCCGCTTCCAGCACCCTGAGCAGTCTGGCCTGCGTGCCCAGTGGCATTTCTGCGATCTCATCCATGAAAAGAGTACCTCCGTTGACCGTTTCGAAATACCCTTTACGGCTGTCGACGGCACCCGTGAACGATCCTTTTTCATGACCGAACAACTCGGAGTCTATCGTACCCTCGGGGATGGCGCCACAGTTCACCGCGATGAACGGGTTGTGCTTGCGGGCTGATAGTGCGTGGATGATCTGCGAGAATACTTCCTTTCCCACACCACTCTCTCCTGAGATCAGTACGGTAAGATCGGTGTTTGCCACTTGAACCGCCACTTCCAGTGCGTAGTTCAGGGCAAGGGAGTTGCCGATGATGCCGAATCTGTTTTTGATATTTTGGATATCCATAGCCCTAGGGGTGGTGTTTTTGTTTTGTTGCGTTTCCGATCAATGTGGCCTGTGAGCACTCTTTCACCAAAACCTCCACATAATCGCCCTTGTGCAGACCGGGTACATCCGTCTTGGGGAAGATGACCACTTTGTTCTGTGAATTGCGGCCCCTCCAGTCCTGCTCACTCCGTTTTGAATCTCCTTCGATCAGTACGGTGACGAGCTGACCCAGATCATGCTTATTACTTTCCAGTGACAAGCGGTTCTGCAAAGCCACGATTTCTGCCAGGCGTCGGCTCTTCACGTCATGCGATACGTCATCTTCATATCTTTTTGCAGCAAGTGTGCCGGGACGTTCAGAATACATGAACATGTATGAATAGTCAAAACGACTACGCTCCATAACATCGATCGTGTCAAGGTGATCCGCTTCCGTCTCGGTACAGAATCCAGTGATGATATCCGAGCTGATCCCGCAGTCGGGCATGATCTCGCGGATGCGATGCACTTTTGCGAGATACCATTCCCGCGTATAGGTGCGGTTCATCATCTGCAATACCCTTGTCGAACCGCTTTGCAACGGCAGGTGGATATACTTGCAGATGTTCGGGTACTTCGCCATCGTATGCAGCACGTCATCCGTTATGTCTTTCGGATGCGAGGTGCTGAAGCGGATACGGAGCAGTGGACTCACCCCGGCGGTCATTTCGAGTAGTTGTGCGAAGGTCACTATATGCGTGCCGGCTCCATCAACCCAATGGTAGCTGTCGACATTCTGGCCGAGCAATGTCACCTCCCGGAATCCCCTGTCCAGCAGATCCGTGCATTCCGCAACGATCGAATGGGGATCCCTGCTGCGTTCACGTCCCCGGGTGAAAGGAACCACACAGAAGGAACACATGTTATTGCAGCCCCGCATGATGCTCACGAATGCGTTCACGCCGTTGCTTTCAAGCCTGACGGGCGAGATGTCAGAATAGGTCTCCTCCCTGCTGAGCAGCACATTCACGGCCTTCTGTCCCTCACCGGCTTCCTCTATCAACATGGGTAAGCTCCTGTAGGCATCCGGCCCGACGACCATATCCACCAGTTTCTCTTCCTCCAGCAACTTCGTCTTCAATCTTTCCGCCATACAGCCCAATACGCCAACCAGCATACCCGGCCTTTCCTGCTTGATCTTTCGGAATTCGGTAAGCCTTTTGCGGACCGTCAGCTCCGCTTTTTCACGGATCGAGCAGGTATTCAACAATATCAGATCGGCCTGAGAAAGATCCCTCGTCGATCCATAACCGCTTTTATGCAGGATGGATGCCACGATCTCACTATCGCTGAAATTCATCTGGCATCCATAACTTTCTATATA
>JBIKIB010000081.1:0-11877 GCA_044361845.1 Chitinophagaceae bacterium
GAGGTCAAACTGGGCGATGTTACCTATGTCAAACTGGGTGACACCTACTACCAGCCTATCCAGCTGGATGGTAAGAGCGTCTATGAAGTGGCTTCCGTCGAAGAGGATAAATGATCCGAACCGCCATTGCCTTTATCGAAACGGTCAATGCATAACGGTTAGGGGTAGTCGAAATATATCCACTGCGTCAAAGGTTCGCAGGTCGTTCATCCCGAACGACCTGCGGGCCTTTGTCTTTTCCGGGATTCGGGACCGGCATGCCCTTCTGCATCGATTCATCAAAGGAGTCTGTGCATCCATGAGGGCTGCCGCGATCCGGGTGTGACTCCCATATCATGGGCACAAGTTTTCTGGGCCATGGGATGCCTCACAAATGCGGACGCGGAACCTTTGCTGGAGCGGCGAAGACGCATCCCCGGTGATAAAAACGGAGAATAAAGCAGTGAAGCGTTGGGGGTGGCACTATTTTTCCTGCCGGCAGTCCGCATCATTCCGCATTTCTTTACATTACATTCATTTTATTTCGAGAACCAATCAAGTCAATGGATACCAATGCCTGAATGTCGAAGCACATTGTTCTTGTCATTGACAGGCTTCCTGTTCACGTGGTTCGCTACCTGTGGCTTGTATTTTGCCGGGGCAGGGCTGGCGGGGGGCGGATATCTCATGGCAGGCTTGGTCATTTCGGCTTTATTGCTCAAGGCGCCGGAGGTCAGGTTGGCAATCGGCTTCGGTGTCGCCGGTAGCCGTTGGAAACTGCTGGCACTGGCGACGGGACTGATGTTCAGCTATCATCTGGCCCGACAGGTCATGGATCGCTTTCCGCTGCGGTATGAGGATGCGGACATGCTGCCGGTGATGCGGGTCATGGGCGCCAGGTTCCTCTCCGGAGATTGGCGGAGCATTTACGACGTCATCCCGGAAATATGGAATGGCATGCAGCCCGTTTATCTGCCTTTCATGTGGCTGCCCTTCTCCCTCGCGGAGCCCGGTGGTTTCGACATCCGGTGGGTCACCTTCTCCGGCATCTGGCTGGCGGTGCTTTTACCGTTCATGTTCCTGGAAAAACTGGGTACTGTTTCGGAGTGGCTTATCCTGTCATCGATACTGGTCTTACTCTGGTGGTTTCACATGGAGCCGACAAACAACGTGATCAAGTTGACGGAGGAGGGTGTGGTATATGCATATTATGTGCTGCTGGCCGTTGCACTGGCTTCCGGGAATCCTTTGTTGATAGGGCTTTCCGTGTCTGCCTGTTTGCTCAGTCGGTATTCGTTCGCAGGAGCGTTACCCGCCGTCGGCTGCTACTGGCTATGGAGGGGTAGGTGGCGGCGGATCATGACGGTGCTGGCGGTCGTGACAGCGTTCATCATTGGTAGTCTGCTGATCTTTGGCCCACGGGTGTTCCTGCCTTTTACCGAATTGCCTGTCCGGTATGTTGAGCATGCCGCCAAGGTTTGGATTGAAAACCCTGAATATTTCCTCAATGGTCTTGGACTGGCAAAATACTTCGGCCCCGCGAATATCGGATTACAGTACGGCATGCTGGTATATGGTTCTTTCCTGCTACCGTTCTTATGGGTGCTGGCAAGCATCTTTTATGAATGGAAAAGTGGTAAAAGATTGCGTAACGTGGAATTGTCTCTCGTCCTTGTAACGCTCACCTACTTCCACAGCATGCTGGTGGTGAGCTACCTGTATTTGTTCTACACGCCCGTTGTCTTCGGACTTGCAGCGGTATCACTGGCTTTCCACAGCCGGAGGATGACCATCAGATGAATACCCTCGATCCCTGCGTGTAGTTTTCCCGGAAAACACTGGGAGTGCATCCTTTCTTTTTCTTGAAGAGCCGGTTGAAGTTGGAGATGTTGTTGAACCCGCAATCGTATGCGATCTCTGAGACGGACTGGGTGGTTTCTATCAGCATTCGGGTGGCATGTCCCAGCCGGATCTCCAGCAGGCTGTTCACAAACGAGATGCCCGTTCTCGCTTTGAAGAACCGGCTGAAGGATGCCGTCGACATGTTCGCAATCTTGGCCGCTTCCGCCAGTGTGATGGTCTTATGAAAGTTCTGGTTGAGCAGGTCCACCACTTTCTCAATGCGACGGCTGCTGTAAGTAGACTCTGTGATGTTGAAGGACGTGTTCGAAAGGGTCTGCATATGCCTGGAGACCGAGAGGTCGTGTAAGATCGACATCAGTTCGAGGACGGAATCAAACCCTTGTTTCTGGTTGAGCGTCATCAGCCTTGGTGTCAGCTGGTCGATCGTAGACTTTGAAAAAGAAATCCCCCTGGTGGCCCTTTCCAGCATCTTTCGGATAAAACTCAGCTGGTTTCTCTTCAGGAATTTATCATCCAGCAGGTCTTTGTGAAACTGGATCGTGATTTCCCGAATCTCCTTGCTTTTGCATTTGTGTGTCTGCCACACATGCGGAATATTGGAACCCACCAATACCAGCTCCCGGTCATCGATCTCTGCAATGTGATCTCCCACGACCCTTCTGGCGCCTTTGGCATTGAGGATGAAATTGAGTTCTATTTCATCGTGATAATGCAACGGGAAGTCGAATTCGCTTTTTTGCCTGAAGGAAATGGTGAAGCAATCGTTGCTGGTGAGCGGGGTTATTTCCCGCATGATATTTAATGACATCCTTCGCTTTTGTGTTTAATTGGCAACATAAGGATAAAAAAGTACTAACTCTTAGACTTTTTTTTGAATATCTAAACTACTATTTTTAAGAAGTCCAGCCTAAAAAATACCGTAAATTTCAAAATATGACACATAAAAGCATCATGAAGTGTTAAGAAAGTATTAGTATGGCTGATGGGTAAGAAAATAACTTTGTACAAACTAATAGCTGTATGAGAAATTACTTCTGCAGGCATGTACTCTTCTTGCTGACATGTCTGCTTTCAGTCACGAGCTCTTTCGCACAGGATCGTGTCATCACCGGCCGGATAAGTGATGAAAAGGGGTTTCCCGCTGTTGGGGCCACCATTCGGGTGAAAGAGACCAATGATGCCACCACGACCGATAAAGATGGTAACTACCGCATCAGCGTACCTGCATCGGGCAAGACGCTGGTGTTGTCATTTGTCGGTGCGCCTACACAGGAATTCGTTATCGATGGAAGGTCTGTGATTGATGCCTCCCTCGGTTTATCGGGCAGTACACTGTCGGATGTCGTCGTCGTGGGATATGGTACGGTCCGGAAAAAGGACCTTACCGGAGCCGTGGGATCTGTCAAAGGCGACCAACTGACGCAGATCGCCACACCCGACGTCGTCCAGGCGATGCAGGGCCGGGTCGCCGGTGTGCAGGTCATTTCGAATAGCGGTGAGCCTGGGAGCGGCGCCACCATTCGCATCCGCGGCATCGGTTCCATCAACGGCAGCAGTCCCATCTATGTGGTGGATGGTTACCAGACCGGAGACATCAGTTTTCTCGCCCCGTCGGATATTGAAAGCATTGACATTCTAAAGGATGCATCCGCCACGGCCATCTATGGCTCACGCGGTGCCAACGGAGTGATTGTCGTGACCACCAAAAAAGGCAGAAGGGGAGGCGTAAAGGTTTCCTTTGATTCGTACGTCGGCAATCAGAAGGCCTGGCGGACCGTGCCCATGGCCAACGCCACAGAATATGCGAATCTTGTCTTGCAAGGATATGACAACGATGGCACGCCGCTCAACCAAAGCAGTATGCTCTACACGCGCCTTGATTTCGTGCGTCAAAACAATTACGTCGGTACCAATTGGCAGAACGAGGTGATGCAGAGTGGCTTCATGCAGAACCACTCGCTGAACGTATCCGGTGGAAATGACCTTAGCCGTTTTCGCCTCAGCGGAACCTACTTCACACAGGATGGTATCGTCAGGAACTCTGCCATGAAGAAGTACTTCATCAATTTCAGCAATGACTTCACCATCAGCAAATGGCTCACTGCAGGTATAAGCGGTGCGTTCACTCATTTTGAGAAGAACTATTACAACGCGGATTACTACAGCGGGGTGCTGACTACGGCGCTCGGCGCAGACCCGATCACCCCGGCATGGGATAAGAATACCAATAACTGGGGCCGTGCAGACATATCCTACCAGATCAATCCTGCCAGAAGCGTTGACGAACTCAAAAACAACAAAGGCTACGGTAACTATCTGGTTGCCAACGCATGGACCGAAGCAAAGATCATGAAGGGACTCACCTTCAAAAGCCAGATTGGAACCACCCTGAACGTAGGTCATAACAAAAGCTATGCGCCGGAATTCTTCATAGCGGTGGATGAAGCACGCGACCTGAGTTCATTGTGGGAGCGCAGAAGCCAGTGGAACAGCGTCATGTGGTCGAACTACCTGAACTATACCAGGAGCTTCGGAAAGCATACGGCCTCCGCTATGGCAGGTGCCGAGATCCAAAAGGGCAGATACAATGAAATGTCGGCCGTGGCGTATGATGTGCCGGCAGACAAGGACCTGATGTTCCTATCTTCTAGCCAGAGCACGGACTATCAGGTCTATAGCGGGCAGAATGAGACAGCACTCCAGTCTTATTTCGGAAGATTGAATTATTCATATGATGGTAAGTACCTGCTGACAGCCACATTGCGTTATGATGGTTCCTCTAAATTCCTCGGTGAAAACCGCTGGGGGGTGTTCCCATCCTTTGCTGGCGCATGGGTGGTCAGTGAAGAGTCGTTCATGAAGAACGCATCCCCCATATCACTCCTCAAACTCCGCGGTGGCTGGGGACGTGTGGGTAATGAGCAGTCCGCAGGATCATACGACTACACGACCTCAGTGTATGGAAACAATATCTACGTATTCAACGATCAGATCACACAGGGTTTCGCACCCGGCTCACTGGCCAATCCTGAGTTGAAATGGGAAGTCAATGCACAGAGCAACTTCGGCATCGACCTCGGCCTTTTCAATAATCGCCTCACATTCTCCGCTGATTATTTCGACAGGAAGACGGAGGATATGATCGTGAGCGTGCCCATCCCTGGTTATGTGGGAACGGGCGCACCAAGGGTGAATGCCGGCTCGATGAGGAACTTCGGTTATGAGTTCACCGCCGGCTATAACGGGGGTAACGAATTCCGCTATAACCTCTCCGCGAACATCACCTTCATCAACAACGAGCTGACGAGCCTTGGTGGTGGTGCACCGCAGGATGGCGGAGGCTCCGGTAAACTCGGAAGCACCACGCGCGTGGAGATCGGTCAGCCTTTCCCGTATTTCTATGGGTTGAAGACGGATGGTATTTTCAACTCGCAGGCCGAATTGGATGAGTATAAGAACAAGGCCGGCACCGCCATCCAGCCCAATGCCAAACCGGGGGATGTGAAATTCCTAGACACGAATGACGATGGTAAGATCGACGATCAGGACAGGATGAAACTGGGATCTCCATATGCCAAGTTCCAGTATGGCTTCAACGCCGACCTGTCTTACAAAGGATTTGACCTGCGTCTCTTCATCCAGGGCTTGCAGGGCAACAGCGTTGTCAACGGCATGCATTGGACGACCCGCAATGGCAGCAATGCCGGTGGCGGATGGAGCAATTTCGAGAAGATCAGACTGCAAAGCTGGACAGCAGCCACACCCGACCTCAACCAACCCAGGATGACCGCAACGGATCCCAACAACAACATGCGTTTCAGCGACCGCTACATCCAGGATGGAAGTTACCTGCGCCTCAAAAATATACAGCTGGGGTACACCCTGCCGCGCAGCATACTTGACAAGGCGAAGATCAGTTCCCTCCGCATCTACCTGTCGGCCGACAACCTGCTGACCGTCACGGATTACGAAGGTTTCGATCCGGAGATAGGTGGTTTGGGCGGTTATTCATATGGGCTGGATGTGGGTACCTATCCGCAACCCCGTACCCTCCGGGCCGGAGTGACAATCAATTTCTAATCAACTAATCATATCAATCACGCACAATGAGAAACTTATATAAGTCATTCTTGATGGTCGCTGCCCTGTTTGCAGGAAGCGCATGTCAGAAGGTGTTGGATGTAAAACCCATCGGCATCCAGACCGAGGAGAATTTCTTCCTGGATCCGGGACAGGCCATCCTGGCCGTCAATGCCGTATACGACGTCGCATCATGGGATGAAGGCAACGGAGCCACCCACAACTACGAGTGGATGTATGGCGATGTGATGAGCTCAGATGCCGAAAAGGGCAGTACACCCTCCGATTTCCCTACCATCTCCGCCATGAAGGAATGGAGGGTGGATCCGGCCAATTCTCCATCCGCAAGCACTTACTACAACAACTGGCAAGGAATCTTCCGTGCCAATACCGTGATAAAAAACCTGGGAGTGGCCACTTGGGATCCTCAGCTCCGCAACAGGGTCATGGGGGAAGCGTATTTCCTGCGCGGTTATTTTTACTTCTACCTCGCCAAATTATGGGGTGGCATGCCGATCTTCAAGGAGCCGGTAAAACCCTCTCAGTTTGGCACTACGTCACGCGCCACACTCGCCGAGACCTATAAGTTCATCGAGGAAGATTTCAAAAAAGCCGCAGAACTGCTCCCCCTCAAAAGCGCATATCCTGCGAGCGACCTCGGAAGGGCCACCAAGGGAGCGGCTCACGCCTACCTGGCACGTGCCATTATGTATCAGATCGGGACAGACAATAAAAACGGTCACAGCTGGCAGGAAGTTTATGACATCGCCAACGCCATTGTCAACTCCGGCGAATACGCACTTCTTGGAAACTACGCACAACTGTTCGAGGAAGAAGGGGAAAACGGCAGCGAGTCCATCTTTGAGATACAATTCAAGGCAACCACCGAAAACTGGGGTCCCATCAAAGCCGGAACCACCAACAATATCATCCAGAACAATCGCAGGACATGGGGCTGGGGCTTCAATAACCCCACCACCAACCTTGCCAATGAGTTTGAAGCGAACGACCCCCGCAAGCCGTGCACCATGTATGCGAACGGAGATGTGGTACTGGGCATCAAGCAGGAGATACGTTTCCCGGATGAAAACGCCACCGGATACCTGAACCGGAAAGCCGCCACCGTGAAGCCCACCGAGGCAAAAGCCAGCGGACAGAATATCAGGAAGTTCAGATACGCTGACGTACTGCTCATGAAGGCTGAAGCTGCGGTCAACACCGGCAAAGAACAGGAAGTGAGGGATATCCTCAACCAGATCCGCGCCCGTGCCCGCAACAGCGGCAAGCAGAAGGGTTCGATCGAGGGCACACTCACCTACGAGCCATCCGACGCTCCGCCAAACACACTCCCCCCCATCCCCAATACCGTGACCGGCCCCGCCCTGAAGGCTGCTGTCATCCATGAACGCCGCGTCGAACTGGCAATGGAACAACTCCACTTCTTCGACCAGGTGCGCTGGGGTACATACATGAACGCCCTGCCGACAAATATCCGCACCGCCGCCCTGTCACACAGCATCACAGGTGGCGTGAACCCCATCCCGGTGTTGCCCATCCCCATCATAGAAGTGCAGTCATGGGGTCTTGCGCAGAATCCCAATTACAATTAATCCACTGAACATCATCGCATGAAACATAACCAAATCATACCCGCCATCACAAAGGCCTTGTTGGTGTCGACCGGTTTCCTGATATTCTCGGGCTGTACCAAGGTGAACGATTTCTCCACTGACTACGACATCGAATGGCCGGTCCCCAAGATCGTCAGCATCTCACCCGTCAGGGAGACGATCGATAAAACGATCACCATCACCGGAACGTCTTTTGAAAAGCTCTCGAAAGTAGCCATCGGAAACCCGGAAACAGAGGCGGTCGTCGTGTCTTCCTCCGCAACCCAGATCGTGGCCCGCATCCCGCGCAGCGTCAATGCCGGACCTGTGACCATCTACACGAAATACAATCAGAAAGGGGTCAGTGAACAGGTCTTCACGCCCATATATCTTGACGTGAATGTCACCGGATGGCCCGCCAGGATGACACGAGGCGAAGTGCTCGTCGTCAAAGGACAGAATATGGATATGATCCTGGAAGTGGAGGTCGATGGTAAAAAAATCCCCGTCTCCGTGAAGCCCGGCGCACCGATGGACCAGGTGTCCATCCCGACGATCGGCCTCACCCTCCCTGATAAGGTCGTCGTGAAAGTGACAAAAGCCAGAGCTGGCATCCTCAATGGTACATCACCCCTCATCACGGTCGAGAACCCATCGGATTATTTCATTCCCGAAGCACCGATCCTCCTCTTTGATTTTGAAACAGGCGCCAACCCTTACGTTAATTATGGCGGATCTACCGCTACAAGCGGTTTCAACATGAGCCCCGCTCCAAAAGGACGCGCCGCGAGGTTCCTGACCGTACAAAAAGCCAATGCGGTTGCTTGGGAAGGTTTGGGCGAAATGGTCTACGCTACTCAGATCAACCTCTCGTCCTTCCATAAGCCACACCTCACCTTTCTCGTGAATACCCGTGGGAAAGATGGATATATGCAAGCGGAAATTGAACAGAATGGTACCAAGTGGGGCATGCATTTCAAAGCGTCGAATTCCCCTTTCGATTACAACCTGGCCACCAATGGATGGACATGGGTATCGGTGGAATTGAAAACCGATAACGTCGAAAAATGGGGCGGTTCGGGTACAAGCTTCGATCCCAAAGGGGCAATAGACAGGATCACACTCGGCTTCAAACGTGGTAACGGCTCAAGTGCGGATTATGAGATTAACCTCGACCAGATCATGATCACGGATGGTCCACAGAAGCCGGTTATTAAAGCCTGGGATTTCGAGGATAATAACAACCCATATAGTGGTTCCGCAACCAACGGTCTGAACCAAAGCGGTATCCCCACCATCAGCGGCAACAAATACCTCACCGTCGGGCTGCCCAATGCCGGCAATTGGAACTGGACTGGTGACATGTACAAAGGCGGTCCGATGGATCTGTCTACAATCGACAATCCCTATCTCTGCTTCTGGATCAACACCAACGGCAAAAAAGGATTCTTCCAGATAGAAACCAACCAGTCTAATGTCAAATGGGGCGGCAACCTCAACAGCACCGACTACTTCGTGGAAACGAACGGTTGGAAACTCTATACCCTACGCATAAAGGATATCGGCTGGGAAAAATGGGGCGGCAGCGGAACCTCCACCGGCCTTGACGCGAAAGGCGTACTCGACTACCTCAAGATCGGCTTCACAACCGGGAATGTGGCAGGTGGATATGAAGTGAACATTGACGATATGTACATCTCTGCAGGTCCGATGTTCTGATCAGACAACTTGTTAAAAAGGCGGGATCGTTCATCCCGCCTTTTTTGCTTACATGAGCGTGACCTTTCTCATATGCAGTGCTCGACCCCATCGATAAACCAACACGATGAAGCATCTTCTTTTCCCTTTTTTATTAGCATTTCTCATGATCGGCGGCAAGGCGCAACATAGACAAGCGCCCAAACCCTTGGATCCAAAGGCCACCAAGGAAACGATCGCACTCTATGCCGGGTTACACAAATTGCTCGGCAAGGGCGTCATCTTCGGCCACCAGGATGCCCTGGCATATGGCGTGAACTGGCAGTATGAACCGGGCAGGAGCGATGTCAGGGATGTATCCGGCGAACACCCCGGCATGTTTGGCTGGGAGTTGGGGCATCTGGAAGTTGATTCCGCCAAAAGTCTCGATGATGTCCCCTTTCAAAAAATCAAGGGATTCATTAGCGAAGCCTACGCATTGGGCGGCATCAATACCATAAGCTGGCATTTGAACAATCCTATGAATGGTAAAAACGCATGGGACCTTACACCCGGGACCGTCGCCTCCATTTTGCCCGGGGGATCCGCTCACCCTGTCTACTTGGGATATCTTGACCGCCTGGCGGCATTCCTGACGGATCTAAGGGGCGCAAATGGAGCGCTCGTGCCCATATTGTTCAGGCCTTTTCATGAAATGACGGGGAGTTGGTTTTGGTGGGGACAGGACCTTTGCACACCCGATGAATACAAGAGACTCTGGAGATTTACCGTGGATCACCTGCGGAAGACCAAAGGCCTACATCATATCCTATACGTGTACAACACCGCGGAGTTCAACGACAAGGAACATTTCTTAACGCGTTATCCCGGTGACGACTACGTGGATGTTGTCAGCTTCGATACTTACCAGCACGGCGGCAGCGAAGATTTCATCCGGCAGATAGACTCACGGTTAGGGATACTTGAAAAAATCGCCGCCGAAAGGGGCAAGCTGCCAGCTTTCGCTGAAACGGGATACGAGACGATCCCTCAGGCTGACTGGTGGACTACCGTATTATTGCCACCGCTCCGCAAATACAGACTATCCTATGTGATGGTCTGGAGGAATGCCGGAGTGATGAAGAATACGGAGAAATTGCATTACTATGCACCATTCCCGGGGCATGCTTCCGCCACTGATTTTGTTCGGTTCATCAAGGATCCCATGATCCTTTCCGGGAATAAAACGCAGGCGCTGGATCTGTACAGGTCTCGGATCAAATAGGAACCTGTGACCCTTAAATAAAAACATACCGGAAATGAAACAAAAGCTTGACTTAAGGGAAAAGGCCGCCTATGGGTTTGGGGATTTCGCATCTTCCATGTTCTGGAAGTTGTTTTCCGTATACCTCCTCTATTTTTATACGGACATCGTCGGGATCGCCGCTGCAACAGTCGGTACGATGTTCCTGATCACACGCATCTGGGATACGGCACTGGATCCGATCATCGGGATCATCTCAGACAAGACGGATACGAAATGGGGGAAATTCAGGCCATACCTGCTTTGGATGGCTATTCCGTTCGCGATCGTCGGTGTGCTGACCTTTACGGCCCCTGATTTTGACGCGGGTGGAAAGATCCTCTATGCCTATCTGACCTACACGCTGATGATGATGGCCTATTCGGCGATCAACGTACCATATGCCTCCCTGATGGGTGTCATGACCGCCGATATCAAGGAACGGACAAGTCTCGCAACCTTTCGATTCATCTTCGCCTTTGCCGGAAGCATCCTGGTCCTCGCAACCACCGAACCGCTGGTGGAGATGCTCGGCGGATCCGGAAATGGTGCTGACCTGAAGAACGGATGGCAATTCACCATCGCCATCTTTGCCGTCATCGCTGCTTTCCTTTTCTATCTGACCTTCGCATGGACGAATGAAAGAATACAACCCCCGAAAAGCCAGAAATCATCCCTGAAGGAAGATCTCATGAACCTGGCAAAGAACAGCCAGTGGTTCATTCTGCTCGGAGCAGGAGTCTGCACACTGGTATTCAACTCCCTGCGTGACGGGTCGGCCATCTATTATTTCAAGTATTACTACAAGGCACAGGCGGCTTTCCAATTGCCGATTGCGGATATCGCAATCAATTACAGCACCCTCTACCTGGTGCTGGGACAGGCGGCGAATATCATCGGAGTGGTGCTCGCAAAACCCGTTTCCGACAGGATCGGAAAGAAAAATACCTTCCTCTATGCCATGATATTGGCAGGGGTGCTGAGCATCATCTTCAATAGTTTCGGGCGGGATGACTTCTGGCTGGTATTCGGTTTCCAGTTCCTGATCAGCATATGCGCGGGTTCCGTATTCCCGCTGCTTTGGTCCATGTACGCAGACATCGCGGATTACTCCGAATGGCAGACCGGAAGAAGGGCCACCGGACTGATCTTCTCCTCCTCCTCCATGTCGCAAAAACTCGGATGGACGCTCGGTGGTGCCATCACAGGATGGCTCCTGGCTTATTGGGGATTCCAGGCAAATGCGGAACAGACCACCGAAGCGCAGGTCGGCATACGCCTCATGATGAGCATCATCCCCGCTGCAGGTGCATTCCTCTCCGCCGCTTTCATCGTCTTCTATAAGTTGAGCGATAAGATAATGCT
>JBIKIB010000394.1:0-3557 GCA_044361845.1 Chitinophagaceae bacterium
ACCCGGGTTCTCCGGAACCCTGTCGTACCACCAATCCCTGCAATTGCCCGTAGAGCGTATTGGTCAGGTTGGCGACAGGTGTCTTCAGCAGTGTTGCCGTGCCGATGGTGGCCGGCGGCATGATCGATCTGGCGGATGGAACGGAGAAGAAAACACCGCTTTCAAGTCCGGCCGCATCACCTTGCGCCGTTGAAACGGAATCTTTCTTTTCCTGTGCCTGGGCATTCCCGGGGGGCTGTAGGGCGAATCCGGCAAAGACCGTCATCGCCAGCAACGTTGATTTATAAGGATTCATTTTTTCGGGTTGAATGGTCAATCAAATTGATCGGTACGGATTGGGGTCAATATCCTGGATTCTGCACGAGATAGCCTTTGTTCACCTCACTCTGCGGGAAGGGATTCAGGAACTGGCTCGGAGCCCAGTATCCTATATAGACCACCCTATTCGTATAGTTGGTATTGGCTGTCAGCTTGACATTCGTCAGGTCGTTGAAAGCGAAAGAACGGATATTACCACCGATGATGCCGTTCCCGATATCAGGATGCTTCCAGTGTTTCAGGTCATAGAGGCGGGTGTTCTCGCTGTACATCTCGATATACCATTCGCGCTGGATGATCGCACGGAGCTTCACTTTGTCGGTCTCCGTCACATTGGGAAGTCCGGCCCTGCGGCGGATCACATTCAACCTTGCGAGGGCCGGTGTTGTCTGTCCCGCTTCATTGAGCGCCTCTGCCGCCGTCAGGTATGCTGCGGCAAGACGGAAGATCGGGAACTCGAACCAGCGACGGCCTCCTGCTTTGTAATAGAACTTGGCATTCCGTGCCACACCGTAGCCGGGTCCGCTGCCGAAGGTGCTGTTATTCCTCCAGTTGGGATCTCCGGGATTCGTCCATGCGTCCATTTCCCATGCCTGGAAGCTGGCCTTGAAGCGTGCTTCCATCTGGTTGACCTTCTGGGTATACTCGGTGAAAGGCCTGAACACCCCGGTGGCTGGCCATACCTGCTCGGTACCATCCTGCTTGTAGTATTGCTCCGCCTGGTGGCTCATGAGCACATTACCCTGTCCCTGCCAGTAGCGGGAGTTGTAGAAGGCGTTCATGGGCAGCTCCCCCCAGTTGTCGGTGGCTCCGGAGGTGTTGATGAATTTATAGGCAAGGATCACTTCGGGGTTGGATGGCAGTGAGGTGGCGTTGCCGTAATCTTCCAAAGGATTTCCGGTATTGATGATCCGGTGGTTGCCATTGGTTTCAGCCTCTGTGATCAGGGCTTCCGCAGCGGCGGCTGCCTGGTTCCATAATTCAGCATTATAGCTACCCAGACTGATCAGTTTGTTATTGGCCCCGAAATCAAGGTATGGTGTGGCGGAGTTGAATAAAGGACGTGCTGCATACAACAGGGCTTTTGTCTTTATGGCCATGGCAGCTGATTTCGTCATGCGTCCACGAAACGGCTCGGGCCAGACGGATGGCAGCAATTTTATGGCTTCATCGCTCCATTTGATGATGCTGTCGAGTACGGCTTTGACCGGTGCGCGGGGGAGTGCCATCTCTGCTTCCTCATTGCCTTCGAAGATGCGTGATACGATGGGCACACCGCCATACATGATCATCATCTGTGTGTATCGATAGGCGATCAGCGCACGCATCTCCCCTTTCGTCTGACCTTTTTCCTCATCTGTCATGTCCTTGACCTTATCGATGTTCTGGATCACCTGATAACACTGACGGATCGGTGCGAAGTTGGCGTTGTAGCCATCCATGTCGGTGATGGTGCCGTTGGCATTCATCCCATTGAGGATGATCCCCCGGGATAGTGTCCAGCTGAAGCCCACGCTCAGGGCACCAGAAAGATTTTCATGGATCATACCATTCCATGTATTGGCCCATGGCAGCCCCTGCGGCATGTTGCGGCGGTAGGCATTGGAGATGGCACCCTGCGCCTTGATCTTTGTGGAGAAGACTGAATCCACGGTCGAAGCGCTGGAGGTCGGCATCTGCAGGAAGTCCTTCATGCAGGATTGCAACATGATCAGCGATGCGATCGCGGCGATGGTTAAAAATATATTCCTCATGGTCTGGAAGTTTTTATCTTTTTAGAACTGTATGTTGACACCTAAGTTGTATGTTTTGGTGAGCGGGAACAGATATCCATCCCTGTTCTTGCCTGTATCTGCCTGCTCTGGATCGATGCCATCGATCAGGTTTGAACCCCATGTAGCGAGGTTGTTGCCATTGGCATAGATTCGGAAGGCCCGGATATTTGCCCGCTTCATGAAGCCTGCGCGGCCTGAAATGGTATAGGCCAGTTCCAGGTTCTTCAAGCGGGTGAAATCATTCGGCCTAAGCCAGAAATCGCTTAGTTGTCCGTTGTTCGGCGCACCTACGCCGCCGAGTGAAATGGCAGGATAATAGACCGGCTCACCCTTGGCGGCCTTCTCCGGTGTCCAGCGACCATCGTAGGCATACTCCAGCACTTGTCCGACATTTTTGGCAAAGGGTGTGCTGAGGATATACCCCGACTGCGGGAACGAGCCTTTGGCAGAGCCGATGATAAGGGCCGACACATCAAAACCCTTCCATGCGAATCCCAAGGTGAAGTTGTAGGCCACCTGAGGAAGGTTTGCGTATCCTATCGGTACAAGGTCGTTCTGATCGATGAACCCGTCCGCATTCACATCCCTGAATACGATATCCCCGAGCCTGGCATTGTTACCGAATTTATTGAAGGGTCTGTTGTTGAGTTGATCAGTATTATTATAGAACCCATCGGTGAGCAATCCCTTGTACTGTCCGATCGAATAACCGGTAGACATCAGCCATGGGTAGAGCATGGGGACTTCCGCACGGTAGACGATCTTGTTGCGGGCGAAGGAATAGTTGGCCCTGACGAAATAGTCGACTTTACCGATGGTATGGTCCCATGCTGCCTCAACCTCGTAGCCTTTGTTATTGACCTTTCCGACATTTATCGGTGGCTGAGAGCTGGTGGCCACGCCGTAAGTGGTGGGTGCCAGTTGTGAGGTCACGAGGATATCCTCACGGTTCTCATCAAAAAAGGAAGTGGAGAGGCTGAGTTTATCCTCGAGGAATTTAAGGTCGAGGGTCACGTTGCGCTTTTTAGCACGCTCCCAGGTGACGGCGGGGTTTCCGAGTGCGGATTCCGTCGCACCGGGGATATTCGGATTGGTGGTTGACCCGTTGGCGCTTCCCCAGTTGGAGCCCGGCGCACTCACGGTCCATGTATTCGGCAGGTATAGGAATCTCCGGCCACCGATCTGGTCGTTACCGACCTCTCCGTATGAACCGCGTATCTTGGCCCATGTCAATATGCTGTTCTTTGGGAACCAGGGTTCATTGGCGATGATCCATCCGGCGGATACGGCCGGGAAAACACCGAACCTGTTACCGGGGGCGAAGTTCTCCGTTCCGTTGATACCGAGGTTGAACTCCACCAGATAGCGCTGGTCGAAGTTATAGGTTGTCCGGCCGACAAGCCCCATCAGTCCGGATGGAATGCCGAACGCCTGACCATTGGCCGTGTATCGTTGTGCGTTACC
>JBIKIB010000395.1:0-3545 GCA_044361845.1 Chitinophagaceae bacterium
GGCTCTCGAACTCGGCAGGAACACCTTTACATGGAGGGGCTACAAAAGCTGGAACGGTTGGCATCAGGATGCCATCCAGGCAGCCCTGCTTGGCATCACGGGTGAGGCAAAAAAAATGGTGGTGCAGAATTTCACCACCAAGCACAGCGGCAGCAAATTCCCTGTCTTCTGGGGCCCCAACTACGACTGGATACCCGACCAGGACCATGGCAGCGTGACCGCCAGGGCCATACAGAACATGCTCGTGCAATCGGAAAAGGATGAAGTCATCCTTTTCCCCGCATGGCCGAAAGAGTGGAATGTCGCATTCAGGGTGTCCATTCCCGGGAACAGGATGGTGGAAGGGACCTATGATCAAAAATCAGGCGTCCGGCTTACTCGCAGACCCGATGGAGTGAATCTGAAGATCATGCTCGACTGATCCTGGCCGGATTTATATTTATTTTAAAAGTTCGATGATCAGGACATGATGAAAAAAATCCTGTACTCAGCCATTTGCCTGTTCTTTGCCTGCTCGCAGGGCATTGCACAACAACGACCAAACGTCATCTTCATCCTGGCGGATGACCTGGGCTACGGCGACCTGAGTTGCCTGAACCCGGGTTCGAAGATCAGCACCCCCAATATCGACAGGCTTGCCCGTGAAGGCAAGACGTTCACGGATGCACATAGTCCCGCTTCGTTGTGCACCCCGACGAGGTATGGCTTACTGACCGGCAGATATGCCTGGCGGTCAGGGCTAAAGAAAGGTGTGCTGAAACACTATGACCCGCCCCTGATCGAAAAGGACAGGTTCACGGTCGGCAAACTTTTCCAGGACAACCAATATGCAACGGCATGCATCGGAAAATGGCATCTCGGCTGGGACTGGCCCCTGAAAAACAATGGATTTTTTAGGGACTCGATCACCCATGATCAGATCACACCATCTGACCGGTTGAGGATCGAGAAATGGGTCGACTTCTCAAAGCCCCTGCAAAATGGACCGACCACCAAAGGGTTTGACTATTACTTCGGGGATGATGTCCCCAACTACCCGCCCTACGCTTTTTTCGAGAACGATCGTATAATGGGTTCTCCGGAACTGCTGAAGCCCGATTCGATGTACGGACATCCGGGGTTCATGACGCGTGGCTGGGATCTGGAAGCGGTCGTCCCAACGATCACCACAAAGGCCGTGGAATACATCCTGGCAAAAGGAAGATCAAAGAAACCGTTTTTTTTATTTTTTGCACTGACGTCCCCACATGTCCCCATCGCACCTTCCGCGCGCTTCAAGGGTAGCAGCAAAGCAGGACCCTACGGTGATTTTGTACAGGAGACCGACGATGCCGTCGCGCAGGTGGTCAGGGCCGTGGCGGATGCCGGCATCGCACAAAATACGATCATCATCTTCACGAGCGATAATGGCTCCCCGGGGCAGGACGGCAAAGGGATGAGCGGCTCCATGAACGCCGTCATGAACTACGGGCATTACCCCAACCATCCATTCAGGGGGATGAAAACCGACCTGTGGGAAGGCGGACACCATGTGCCCTTCATCGTCAGATGGCCGGAAAGGGTGAAGGCCGGCAGCACCAGTGATGTCACCATTTGCCACACGGATTTCATGGCGACCTGCGCCGAAATACTGTCATCCCCCATACCTGAAAAAGAGGGACAGGACAGTTATAGCCTCATACCATTGCTGCTTGATATGAAGCACCGGACATTCGACAGACCACATACCATCCACCATTCAAGTGAAGGCATCTTCGCGATCCGGCAGAAGGATTGGAAACTGATCATGACCGGGAATTCCGGGGGCGGACTGGTACCCAGTGTGCCTGACATCATCAATGGGGTACCCGTCAACAGACAACTCTACAACATGAGGGAGGATCCAACGGAAAAAAATAACCTTTATCTGAGATTCCCGGAAAAAGCAAAAGCGCTCGAGGCGCTTTTGCAAAGATCGAAATAAATATAGATCAATGTAGTGGTTGATATGATATCAACTCAGGGTACAGTTGATGACGTGAAATAAATATAAGTCATCGACACCGATGATCGGGCGATCAAGCTGTTTTGACATCGTTCTCCCAACCGGTGGACTTCAGGGCGGGATCATCCTCCTTCTTCAGGAAGTCGGCACCAGCGACGGCACCTCCGATATCATCAAGCATCATGGCATCGTCCCCCACCACTTTTACAGGTTCCTTCCATGAGGTGCTGTTATCGTTGTACGCCTTATTGGAAAGAGAATTGTAACAGGAGATGATCGACCACCTCGCATGATCACTCAGGTTGGCTTCACTTCGGTGCAACAGGTTGCTGTGAAAGAACAGGGCATCCCCCGGCTCGAGCTCCACATGTATATGCTCCAGGTTTTCCAACGCATGGTTCACCATCACCATGTCGGCACCGACCTGCTCACCAGAAAAACCATGGTTCACCCTTCCCATCTTGTGGGACCCCTTGATGACCTGTAGGCAACCGTTCTCCCTGTTGGCCGGCGTGAGGGCGATCATGATGCTCACCAATTGCTCCGGAAAAAGGAATTGATTCTTATACCAGTATCCGTAGTCCTGATGCCATTCCCATGCACCGCCGATTTTCGGTTCCTTCTGCATGAGCTTTGTATGAAAATGACAGACAGGGGCATCACTATCCAGCAGTTTTGACGCACCATCGACCATTCTTTCGCTCCGGAGCATCATGCTGTACACATCTTCTCCGGGCGTGAACCAGAGTGTGAGTTTTGAATTCTTCCCGGAACTGTCGACAACATTGGTTGCATTATCCTTCACCACAGCATCGTTCGTGGCAATGGCATACAGCTTGCCGATCTCCGCATCACTGAAGAATTTCTTTACGACGACGTAACCGTTGTCCTTGAAACCGACAACATCACTGGCACTAAGACGGTATGACATAATGAAAGGTTTAAGATTTTATGAAAGGCAATTTACCGAAGAGCATATCCGGCAAAAAGGAAATGATTGGCGAATCAGTATATTATTTCAGCAGGAGCTTTGTCATACACGCTCCAGCATGTATGGATATGTATTCCCTGCGTTCCACTGGGCGACAAAAAGATTCTTATCCTTATCCACGCACACATCATGACAATGCTTGAACACCGGCGTTCCCTGCACCATTGGCAGAAGTTCCCCGTTCCGGTAGGTCGGTCTTGTGCCGCCGGGATTTGACACGACCCTGTTGCGTCCGTCGAGGATCGTCACGAAGCCGGCATTATACGTGAGCATGTGATTTTTCAACGCTGAAAAACACACCCCCGAATAAAGATGCTCCCCATCGAAGACCGCCCTACTCACATAGGCGCCGGGCACCTGGATGGAAGATCGATAGATGCCATCAAGGCTGAAGATCTTGAAGCAGGTCTTTACGCGGTCGGTGCACATCAACACGGGATCGGCAGGGTTTCTGACATCCAGTGTGACGCCATGTGCCTGCTTGAAATATTTTTCACCAAAACTATCACCCCCGAACTTCCGGATGAATTCCCCCCGCGGCGTGTACTGCAGGATGAATTGTGAACCGTA
>JBIKIB010000082.1:0-11769 GCA_044361845.1 Chitinophagaceae bacterium
CCAAAAAGCATCTTGCCGTTCAACGTTTCGTGCATCCGGATGAGTTTGCCGAATACCGCGATATCGGCTACCGACTGGGCATCGACTACGTTGAAAGCGGTCCGCTCGTCCGGTCATCCTATCATAGCGAAAAACATGTTTTCGCCGGAATCGGAAGGCAACAGTGGGCGCAGGAACAAATGGCCAGTGCCGAATCGGACTGATCCCATCAACAAACCGTTATCACGCATGAACATATCATATTTATTTTTGAAAGGGTCCGTTGTGGCCCTTTTCCTTTTGCATCAGATGACGATGGCACAGCCCGTATGGCAGAATGCAGATGCCAGCTTCCCCGGACTACCACCTTCTATTCATGTCTATCGCACCGAAGGAACCCTGTCCGGTCGTCCTAACATCGCATGGTATGTGGAAGCTAGGCTTGATGACCGCTCCCTGGAATTCGATACGGATACATCCCAGGGCAGGCGACTCACCCCATCCGGGTTCCATGCCCGGAACGGAAATCCTGCGGTGGTGGTCAACGGAACTTTTTTCTCTTTCACGGAGAACCGTAACCTCAACGTGGTGATGAAGGATGGAAAATTACTGTCATACAACATCATGTCCATTCCGGGTAAGGGAAAGGATACCATGCTTCACCACAAGGTCACAAGAAGCGCCATCGGCATCGACAAACGACGGAATGCAGATGTGGCCTGGCTATACACCGATACATCGGTCAGATATCCTGTTGCTTTTGACTATTCGCCGGTGACAGCGAAAGACGCAGACCCGACATTCACGCTGCCACGCAGGAACACCGCGAAGCTAACGGGGATGAATAAACGATGGAAGATGCGAACGGCCATCGGGGGTGGGCCGGTGCTGGTGCATGACGGAAAGATCCGCATCACCAATAACGAAGAAAGAATGTTCATCGGAAAAGCAAAGGATGATCTTCATCCGCGAACTGCGATGGGATACACCCATGACGGCAGACTGATCATTCTCGCGGTAGAAGGCCGCCGAAAGGGCATTGCAGAAGGATCAAGCCTAACGGACCTCGCGGAAATATTGCTGGCACTTGGAGCAAAAGAAGCATTGAACCTCGATGGAGGGGGCAGCAGTTGCCTGCTGGTCATGGGAAAAGAAACGATAAAGCCTTCCGACAAGGAAGGACAACGGGCCATCCCCGGAGTGTTTTTGATCCGCTGATAAGCCCTGCGCAATGTGTCTGGCGATGGTAACATCTGCGGTAATTTAAAAGGCCTTCTACCGGACCAATCCCTATAGGCGGTAACCGGTAAAAGGCCTTATGCAGGCATACGATCGGTATCGTTTCACGCTTTCATCTCCCATACCAGGGCACTCGCCCCTAATATGGCCGCATCGGCTTCCCTCAGTTCGCTGAAGATCAGTTTCACCTTGTTCTTGAAGATCGGCAACAGATGTTTTTCCATGTGCTCACGAGTGGGCTTCATGATCAAGTCACCTGCTTTGGACAATCCACCAAAGAATATGATCGCCTCGGGACTGCTGAACATCACGAAATTCGCCAAAGCCAGACCCAGGATCTTTCCCGTGAAGCTGTAGACTTCCATCGCCAGCTTATCACCCTTCATGGCACATTCAAACACGATCCGGGAGTCAATTTCTTCTGACGTATAGGAACGCATCAGGCTTGGGGTTTCCGGATTGTTCTCGAGGAACTCTATAGCCGTTCGGGTGACTCCGGTAGCGGATGCATACGCTTCCAAACACCCATGTTCGCCGGTGCCCGGATGTAATCTGCCATCTGGGATGATGATGTTATGGCCCAGCTCACCGGCAAATCCGTCATGACCGTATATCAGTTGTCCGTTTGCAACAATGCCGCTGCCGACACCAGTGCCAAGGGTGATCATGATGAAATCTTTCATGCCCTTTGCCGCTCCATAGGTCATTTCTCCAACGGCGGCCGCATTCGCATCGTTTGTGAGGCGAGCGGGCAGGCCGAATTTCTTGCTGACGAGTGATGCCAATGGAATAATGCCTTTCCATTTCAGGTTCGGTGCATATTCGATCGTACCGTTGTAGATATTACCATTGGGTGCTCCGATGCCAATACCCCTCATGGCTGCTATGCCTCCGCAGTCATTCACCGCCGGAATGATCGCTTCATAAAGATCGTTGATGAAATCTTCGATCTTCTCATGCTTATTCGTGAGGATCGATCCGTGATACGTAATATCACCCCTGTGGTTCACCAAACCAAACTTGGTATTGGTTCCACCCAGATCGATTCCTATTGCATATTGCTGTGAAATAGGGATTGCCATATGATACAAAATTAATGTCCTCCTTCGATCTGCTTGTCAAAATCAATGCCCTGCTTCTGAAGTACGCTGCGCAACTTGATGGCCAGGAAAGCAAGTATCAGGAAGCAAGCTGCAGCAATAAGATAGGATTTGTGCAGGCCAATAGCCCCGTCACCCACAACGCCCTGCAAGGGGGGGATCACCGCACCACCAAGGATCATCATGATCAGCAATGCAGATCCTTCACTTGTGTATTTACCCAGACCGCCAATGCCGAGTGAGAAAATACAAGGCCACATGATCGAACAACAGAGTCCCCCGGAAATGAATGCAAAAACAGATACCAACCCGGTAGTGAAAGATCCGACCACCATCGCAATGGCGGCGAGGATTGACAATACCAAAAGCGTTTTAACAGGCTTCTCCTGACCATAAAAAAATGCTGCTACGGCAACTGCGATCACGATCGCATAGGGGAGGAGGTTCTGGATCTCGTTCCCGTAAAGATAATTGACGAGTAAGACCACACCGAAGGCTATGAAGGGCACGATGATCAAAGCAATGGTCTTGGCTGTACCCTTCAGGTTGAACACACTGATAGCGCCCGTCCACCTTCCGATCATCAAACTTCCCCAATAAAGAGAAATGTACTGGGAGATCTCGCTCTCGTCAAGACCAAGATCGTTGAAGTATCCGGGTTGTTTGAGCAGGGCACCGAAGTTATTATCGATCGTGACTTCCACCCCGACATATACAAAAATGCCGATCATGCCGTAAATGAGCTGTGGGTATTTCATCGCACCCCATCCTTCCTCAGATTTGCGGGCCTCCGCATTGCCATAGAAAAGAATGCCACCCACCACAAGGCATGTTGCCAATAAAAGCAACAACTTGGAAACATCTGTCAGCATACCGATGATGATGATCCCTATGACGAGACCGGTCATCAGCAGGAGGGAAGACGATGCCTTGCGTGTGCTTTCAAACGGCTCCAGGTTCTTGCCTTCAGGAAGTTTTGAGAAATGAAAGAAAAGCGCCACGATGGCAAATACAGCCGCCACGATGAGGTATAAATTGTTGATGTTCTTCACGGTGACATCAGCCATTTCAGAACCGATCGAACCAAAAAGGAAGAAGCTGACAATGATAGGCCCGAGCGTGGTACCCAAAGAATTCACACCGCCACCCAGGTTCAGGCGGTGAGAGCCTGTCGCGGGGTCCCCAAGGGATATCGCGAAGGGTTGTGCACAGGTCTGCTGCAGCGAGAAGCCAAGTGCCACAATGAAAAAAGCCACCAGGATGGCATTGAAATTATCGGCATTGGCCGATGGAATGATGAGCAACGCACCGATCACCGAAATGATCAGTCCGTATACGATTCCCCGCTTGTAGCCTATCTTGTTGATGATGTCGTAGCCCAGGATATTCGATACCACGAAAATGATCAGGGAACCGATGAAATAAGCCCCGTAGAAAGCGGACCCTATCAGTTGTGACTGGAACTGTGTCAGGGAAAAATGTGTCTTGCAGAAGGGGATCAGAATGCTGTTCGAGGCAGCAATGAAGCCCCAGAAAAAAAAGACCATCACCAGGGTGCTCAGGGCGCCGTAATTAGTGGGTACAACAGTTGTCTTGGTCGGTTGATTCATAATGAAAACTCTTTATTCATTCGTTTTAGCCCGATGAAAATAGTAAGAATTCCCAAGCATAAAAATATTTTTATGGAAGCAGAGGCCCCAATCGTCAAACTTCACTAAATTGAAAGACTTATCAATGCATGTTTTAATGGAGATTGTTCATGTGTCGGCGGAATGTTATCCGGTAGCGAAAGCAGGTGGATTGGGGGATGTGGTAGGGGCACTGCCCCGCTACCAGCACGAAGCCGGCCATGTGGCAAAGGTTGTGATGCCAATGTATAGAACACGCTTCCTCTATGAAAATAAATGGGAAGTGGTTCATAAAGGAGGCTCCAGCCTGGGCTACTGGTGGTTCGATTATACCATTATCAAGGAATCAACGAACCTGTTGGGATTTGACCTATACCTGGTCGATGTAGCAGGACTTCTCGACCGTGAAAAAGTGTACGGTTACGATGATGATGCTGAGCGGTTCATGGCTTTCCAGATCGCTGTCATTGATTGGATGTCAAAGTGGCAACACACCCCGGATATCGTTCATGTGCATGACCATCATACAGGTATGATCCCCTTCATGATGCAACATTGCCTTGCCTATAGATCATTGTCCGGCATCCCCACCGTCCTCACCATACACAATGCACAATATCAGGGCGCTATGTCATGGGATAAAAGCAATTATATCCCGGGCTGGGACAGCTGGAAGCGTGGACTCCTCGAATGGGAAGGGAATATCAACCCGCTGGCCTGTGCCATCAAAACAGCCTATAGGGTGACGACCGTCAGCCAAAACTACCTTCGCGAACTCCGAAGCATGAGCAACGGCCTCGAACCATTGTTCGAATATGAAAAAGGGAAATGCTCCGGTATCCTGAATGGGATCGATACCGAAGTCTGGAATCCTGCAACAGATCCTTATCTAAAACATCATATTAAAACCTCAGACCCCGGAAAAGGGAAGGCCGCCAATAAAAAAGACCTCTGCGAAACATTCGGTCTCGACCCGGAAAAGCCGCTTTTCGTGTTCATTGGCAGGTTGGTGGGGGAGAAGGCCGCCGATCTCCTGCCACAAGTGATTGTGGACAGTTTTCGTTTCATAGGACGCCGTATGAACTTCCTGATCCTTGGCAGCGGCGATCCTGAAGTGGAAGGGAAACTCGAGGTCATGAAGCCGCTCAGCGCAGGTGACTATGGTGTTTATATCGGCTACAATGAAGGCCTTGCACATCGTATGTATGCCGGTGCGGATTTTCTGCTGATGCCTTCCCGTGTCGAACCATGTGGACTCAATCAGATGTATGCCATGCGTTATGGAACCATACCGATCGTCAGGAAAACCGGAGGTCTCCAGGATACGGTCATCGATATGGACGAACCCGGTGGTTACGGTATCACCCACCTACATGCCAGTGTCGGAGATATCACACACGCGATCTATCGTGCAACAAAACTTTTTACCGATCCTACAAGGATGAAATCCGTCCGGAAAAAAATCATGAAACTCGACTTCAGCTGGCATGCCAGCGCAAAACATTATATCGACCTTTACCGAACGCTTACATAACTTTACCCAACACCATTTTTGTATGAAAAAAGATGTAATAGCAATTATATTGGGCGGAGGCGCGGGATCGAGACTATATCCTCTCACAGCAACCCGAAGTAAACCCGCAGTCCCCATCGCAGGCAAATACCGGTTGGTGGATATCCCCATATCCAACTGCCTGAATTCGAATATCGGACGCATTTACGTATTGACACAGTTCAACTCCGCATCGCTGAACAAACACATAAAAAACACCTATCACTTCAGCGCCTTCAGTGCCGCTTTCGTCGATATCATAGCGGCCGAACAGACACCCGATAACCCGACTTGGTTCCAAGGCACCGCAGACGCCGTTAGGCAGTCACTCCGACACGTGCAGCAACAAAGCTTCGATCATGTCCTCATCCTTTCGGGTGACCAACTCTATCAAATGGACTTTCAGGACATGATCGACCGACACATCAAAGAGGGTGCCGATATCTCCATCGCGACCATCCCGGTCGGCGATAGGGAAGCAACGGAATTCGGTATCATGAAGAAGAGCGATGGCGATATCATCACATCCTTCATCGAAAAGCCGGCAAAGGATGTCCTACAGGATTGGGTCAGTGATACCGGTGAAGAAATGAAAGCGGTTGGCAGGAATTACCTCGCCAGCATGGGGATTTACATCTTCAGCCGAAGGATCCTTTTCGACCTCCTGCAGGAGATCCATAAGGATGCGACGGATTTCGGAAAGGAGATCATACCCTATTCCATTGAGAAATACAAAGTCCTGAGCTATCAGTACGAAGGGTACTGGACGGATATCGGGAATATATACTCATTCTTTGAGGCTAACCTGGCTCTCACACAGGATATCCCCGCCTTCAACCTCTTCGATAACGACAATGCCGTCTACACCCGTGCACGCATGCTGCCCCCGGCAAAGATCAGCGGTACAACCCTTGAAAAAACCATCATCGCAGAAGGTTGTATCATCAACGCATCCAGGATCGAAAATAGCGTTATAGGCATCAGGACCCGCGTCGGTACAGGTACTACGATCGTGAGCAGCTATATCATGGGTACGGATTTTTACGAGACCATGGATGATATGAAGAGTGCAGTGGCGAAAGGAATTCCGAAACTCGGTATCGGAGAACGCTGCTACATAAAAAACACGATCATCGATAAGAACTGCCGCATTGGTAATGATGTACGCATAAACGGAGGAACACATCTGGTCAATTCCGACCACTCACTCTATACCGTGAAGGAAGGCATCGTGGTCGTAAAGAAAGGTGCCGTGCTGCCGGATGGATTCGTCATCTGATGATATGAACAGATCCGACCCGGCATATGTTCTTTTGCAGGTCCGGTAATGTGTCATATATACATGAATCTCAAACTTATCAACGAATGCCCCAAAGTCCCTCTTCCGCCTCACTATCGGTAAAGCCTACCCGAAAACCTGATCTGTCCTTTTGGAATATCTGGAACATGAGCGTCGGTTTTCTGGGCATACAATTCGCATTCGGACTTCAGAATGCCAATGTGAGCCGCATATTCCAGACCCTCGGGGCAAGCATTGAAAAGATCCCGATCCTGTGGATCGCAGCACCCCTCACTGGACTCATCGTTCAACCGATCATCGGGCATATGAGCGATAAGACCTGGCTCGGGAAATGGGGAAGGCGCAGACCATTTTTTATGGCTGGAGCTTTACTGGCTTCACTGGCGCTTTTTGTATTCCCAGGTGTGTCGGTGCTATGGATGGCGGCCATCATGCTTTGGATACTGGATGCATCCATCAACGTCGCAATGGAGCCGTTCCGGGCTTTCGTTGGCGATATGCTTCCGGATAAACAACGCACAGCCGGCTTTGCCATGCAGAGTTTCTTCATCGGTATCGGTGCCGTGGTATCCTCCGTCATGCCCTACCTGCTCACACAAATGGGCGTCTCCAATGAAGCTCCGGAAGGTGTCATCCCCGACTCGGTAAGGATATCCTTCATCATCGGTGCCATCGTATTCCTGTCTACGGTGGCCTACACGGTATTCACTACAAAAGAATATTCTCCCGAAGAAATGCGCAACTTCGAAGCGGCAGAAAAGGAGCCGTCACCCCAGACAGGGATGATATCCTCATCTGCAAATAGTTTCTTGAAGAAAGGTAGGAATTGGCTCATCTCAGGTACGATCCTGACGGCCCTGCTGGCGTCTTACAATAACACCCACCCTGAAACCCCCTTGGAGAAGGAATTGTTCGTCCTCACTTTTGGCATCGGTGTATATGGACTTTTGCAACTGCTCGCAGGGAATTTCTGGCGAAAAGGTACGCGAAACGGATTGGTGGAAGTGATCGATGACCTCCACAATATGCCATCCATGATGAAGAAACTGGCCGTTATACAGTTCTTCACCTGGTTTGCACTCTTCTCCATGTGGATCTATTCAACCCCGGCATTGGCACAGCATCTGGCAGGTACTTCTGACCCATCATCAAAGGCATATAACGAGATCGGGAACTGGGTGGGTGTGCTGTTCGGTTTTTATAGTGGATTCTCTGCCCTGTTTGCTTTTCTACTGCCATGGATGGCGGCAAAGACATCCAGGCCGGTAACCCACCTGATCTGTCTCCTGGCCGGCGGTCTCGGACTTATTTCGTTTTACTTTTTTAAAGATAGAACCCTGCTCATCCTAAGTATGGCCGGCATCGGCCTCGCCTGGTGCAGCATCCTTTCCATGCCTTATTCCATGCTGACAAGGTCGCTCCCCGCACAGAAGATGGGTGTGTTCATGGGCATCTTTAATTTCTTCATCGTGATACCGCAGATCCTGGCAGCCACCCTGCTGGGTTTCTTCACCAAACATCTTTTCAATGGGAATGCCATCTATACCATCGTCCTGGGAGGCGTGTCAATGATGGTCGCAGGCATCCTGAACCTTCGAATAAAGGAAAAATGACCATATGATCTATCAACGCATCATCACCGCCATCGCTTGTGTTTTAATATCTTTTACATCAGTCGCACAAGGCATAAAAGTGTATCCCACATCATGGTGGGTCGGAATGAAACATCCTGAGCTCCAACTCATGATCCACGATCCCGCCGGCCTCACAAAAGAAGTAAGCATCAAATACCCGGGAGTAAGCATCGTGAAAGTGCACCAGCCCGAAAACCCCAACTATCTTTTCGTAGACCTCCGGATTTCCCCGACCACCAGGCCCGGCAAACTCAAGGTCAACCTCGCAAAAGGAAAATCTGTTGATTTTCCACTCGAGAGCCGTAATATGAACAATGGGAAATCAAGGGTGAAGGGCATTCATGCAAGCGATTTTGTCTACCTCATCATGCCCGATAGGTTTGTGAATGGGGATACGGTCAATGATCGGCACAGCGACCTGCTGGATAAAAGTACCGATCGTTCAAATCCATTTGGAAGGCACGGAGGGGATATAAAAGGGGTGGAAAAAAGCCTCGATTACCTCAGTGATCTGGGTGTGACAACGGTCTGGATGACACCTGTCCTCGAAAACAACATGCCACAAACCTTAGAGGCTGGAAAATATGTGATGAGCGGTTATCACGGATACTGGATCACAGACCATTACCAGGTCGATAAACGATTTGGGGGCAACGACGCATATAAATCCATGGTCAACACCGCTCATGCAAAAGGAATGAAGGTCATACAAGACGCTGTGTATAATCATGTGGGGTCCTACCACCACACCGTGCTGGACCTCCCCATGAAAGATTGGCTGAACCAATGGCCTTCCTACCAGGGCGCCAACCACAGGGAAGAAGTTTTTTTCGATCCATATACATCGTCATCTGATAAGAAGATCATGCTCGAAGGTTGGTTCGTTCCCCACCTGCCAGACCTCAACCTCGCAAATCCCTATGTGGCGAATTTCATCATCCAAAGCACCGTATGGTCCACCGAGATGTTCGGCATCGATGGATGGAGGGTCGATACCTACAAGTATTGTGATGAGAAATTCCTGAACCGCATCAATGATGTCCTCGAAAAAGAATTTCCGGCACTGACGGTTTTCGGAGAAGCCTGGTCACAGACTGTCACAGGCACCGCCTACTTCAGCCGAAGCAATATAGGATCGCCCTTCAGGCATAATGCTCAGGGTGTAACGGATTTCCCCATGGCATCGGCCATGCTGGATGCTGTAAACCAGCCATTCGGCTGGACTGAAGGAGTGAACCGCCTGTACATGACCCTGGCACAGGATGTACTCTACAAAGATCCCATGCGGAATTGTATATTTCTGGATAATCATGATATGAACCGCGTATTCTCCATGGTCGGGACCAATGAAAACCGATACCGGATGGTCATGGGGCTATTACTCACCATGCGCGGAATTCCACAGATGTATTACGGTACGGAGATCCTCATGAAGAATTTCAAGGATCCGACCGATGCAGAAGTCCGAAAGGATTTTCCCGGAGGATGGAACGGCGACGCAATAAACAAGTTCTCCGCAGCCGGTCGCACCGCAGAAGAGAACGCCGCTTTCGACTATGTCAGAAAGTTGGCTCAGTTCCGAAAAAAATCCTCCGCACTGGGCAGTGGTAAATTCATGCATTATATCCCTACCGACGGATTGTACGTATATTTCAGATATGATAAGGGTCAGACGATCATGTGTGTACTGAATACCAACAGCGAAAAATCATCGGTCAACACGGATAGGTTTTCACAGAATATCAAAGGATTCACCTCCGGAAGAGATGTGATCACCGGAACCATGTCATCACTCGCCCGACCGCTTGACATCGCACCAAAGACTTTGTTGATCATGGAGCTCAACTGACAGGTTATCTATTCCCGCCCGTGCGGTAGGTCGTTAAAGACTCATTCATATGGGAGCATCTAAGCATAGCAGGAAGGGACCTCAACATAAAACAGAGGCAAAGGACGCTGACGCTCAGGATCAAGGCGGGGATATTCCGAGCTATGAACAGGTGCATTTCGTCGACTCATCCAAACCCGTGTGGAATTATTCTTTGTTCAACGAAGAAACCATCCGAAATTTCCATCAGGGTACCTGCTACGACGCCTACCGATATTTCGGGAACAAACAACTAACGGTACTGGATACCCCGGGAACCTATTTCTCCGTTTGGGCACCGAATGCCACAGCCGTTTTCGTATGCGGGAACTTTAATGACTGGAGCAAGAATGCCCATCCGTTATTTGTCAGACTGGATCACAGCGGCATCTGGGAAGGCTTCATTCCTGATATCGGCAGAGGGGAAGTGTACAAATACCACATCGCAGGATACCAGGGTGCATTGCTTGACAAGGGGGATCCCTTCGCGCATTTCTGGGAACTAAAGCCTAAAACAGCATCCATCACCTGGAATTGCGAGTTCGAATGGAATGATGCTAAGTGGATGAGGGACAGGAAGAAACACAACGCACTTGATGCTCCTTACTCAGTGTATGAAGTGCACTTGGCAAGCTGGATGCGGCCGGATAAGGATGATGAAGAGTCCTACCACACATACGGTGAAATCGCGGAAAAGCTAGTGCCTTACGTAAAGGACATGGGCTTCACGCATGTGGAGATCATGCCGGTCATGGAATTCCCTTTCGACGGAAGCTGGGGCTATCAGGGTACCGGATACTTCGCACCCACCTCCAGGTTCGGCAATCCGGAACAATTCATGGCATTGATCGACCATTTCCACAACGAAGGCATCGGCGTGATACTCGACTGGGTCCCATCACATTTTCCGTATGATGCACACGGGCTTTTCATGTTCGATGGTGCCCATACCTATGAATATGCCGATATGCGGAAAGGATATCATCCCGACTGGAACAGCTATATCTTTAATTACAAGCGGGGAGAAGTAAGGTCATTCCTCATCAGCAACGCCCGCTTCTGGTTCGATCAATTCCATATCGACGGCATCAGGGTGGATGCGGTTTCTTCCATACTCCAGCTGGATTATTCCCGGAAACATGGTGAATGGGAACCCAATGAATTTGGTGGAAACGGAAACCTAGAAGCCATCGCGTTCATTAAGGATCTCAACGAAACCATCTACCGCGACTTCCCGGATGTGCAAACCATAGCGGAAGAGGCCACAGACTGGCCCGGTGTATCCAAACCCACCTGGCAGGATGGACTTGGCTTCGGCATGAAATGGATGATGGGTTGGATGCATGACAGCTTGCGCTATTTCAAGCAGGATCCCGCTTATCGGGAACACCAGCAGGACCAGTTCACCTTCAGTATGATGTATTTTTATGACGAGAATTTCATGCTGCCCCTCAGCCATGATGAGGTCGT
>JBIKIB010000396.1:0-3540 GCA_044361845.1 Chitinophagaceae bacterium
AGTGTAGTTTTCTCAAGCGAAAAAAGATGATCAAAGATCATACAACAGGCAGGTAGTGTCCGGTCTGTTCATATTCATGTTGAAAGCGTGGTTGGGTGTATACCCAAGAAGAGGCTTGTCTTGATCGATCCACGTAAAGGAATTCTTTAACAGGACAATGTGCGGTAAAGAGATACCCGGGATGTGTACAGATCGAAGCCTTTTATTATTTTTCGTTGGCCTACAGCTGGAGCTGAAATGATCTGCAAAGAAGATCCCGAGGCTGCAACATTTAATCCTTTTGATTCCAGATCTTCCGCACATATGATTCGCTGAAACCGGTGATGGCGGCGATCTCTTTGGCGGATGTTTTATCTTTTCTCATTTCCATCACTTTTTCCAAGCGGAGTTGCTGGATGAAAGCTCCGGGCTTTTCAGGATCGAGTATGGTATAGATGGTGGATGTTTTTGTTTTAAAATGATCCGCGATCGACTTCAGGCTGGCGATAGCGAGATTCTCCCGGATGAACTGCTCAATGTCTTCTTTTGTGGTTTCCGGTAATTCAGCTGCCGCTACTTCCTTTATGATCCTGTTCAGCCTGCGTCGTGACCGGATCAGTAGGAATGCCAGCAAAATGGAAATGGTAACTAAGGCTGCCATGATCGCGAGCATATAGGAAGGCAATCCTTCTGTCTGTTTGTTTTTTGTATTGACCAGCTCTGACAGTGCTCCCAGGTTTTTTGTATCCAGGATATACAGGCCGTTGATGCTGCCGGCATAGAGCTTGTCCTGGTCAAGATGCAATCCCCATCGGTTGAACTCCACTCCTTTGATCAGATCCGACAGCTTTTGGGTCGTGGCATTAAATAAAAAAAGCCCGGCATCAGTGGCAATGACGATTTCCGTGTTATTGATGACGGCGATGCTATGCGCTTTATACAGATCCACCAGTTTTTCTATTTTGCCATCCGCACGGCGAGAATACAGGCCATTGCTTCCCAGGAGGTAGTAGTTCAAGGTGCCAAGATGACCATCCATGATCTGCTCCGGCAGGTTGCCCATTGATGAGAATTTTTCGTCTTCAGATATAAAGCTCATCAGTCTGTTACCGGATGCGAATATCACCTTGCTCCTATCCTCACCCAGCAACACCACATCACCTTCCTTTTCCCCTATGGTGTACAAGGTTTTTGCCTGGGTCAGCTCTTTGTCCATTGATCCCATTTGCGTCCTGGTGGCCATGAAATACCTTTTCAGCCGCTCTGAATACCATATATCGCTAATATAATCATAGTTGAATCCTTTCGGGACTTCTGTCAGGATCAAAGGAAGGCTGTCTCCTTCGGGAGTATTTGTGATTTTGAGATCACTATAACAGATGAATGCCTTTCCATTGAATTCCCGTATCCGACCATCAGAAAATTTGGGGAATGGGTATTCGAGTTTCTTCCCTTTATAATAAATGCCTGAGTAGGTGCCCGTGAAATTGCGGGATACCGTTCGGACGCTGTGGTTTCTGTAGATGTAGGCATAGGGGTGTATCTCATATACATGCATCTTTCCTCCTGCGGTGATATAGAAATGCTCGTCCGTTCCGGCATGGAACACATCCCGCTGTTCGTCAGGAAATGGCAGGAGGTAGAGAAAGGATTTCTGTTCGTGGTACTTGATCCCATTGCTGTCGATCACCGGCTTACCCTTGCTGTCAAGTGTCAGGTAGCCGATGGGGGCATCGAATTTTATCAATTTCGCCCCTTTCAACTGGTATATCCCTTCAGAAGTACCCGCGTAGATCTGTCCGTCTTCCCCTTTCACCACATTATAGAAAAATGGCTTTGAATACAGGGTGAACAAGCTGGTGTCCCTCAGTTGTGCCCAAACGGGTGTAGAAAAGAGCAAATGCAGACAGATCAGGATGATATTACGCGGCAATCGCATAATGCTATTGTGTTAGTATATAAAAAAACATATCAAAATTATGGCTAATCCAGATCATTTTACAACAAGTTTAAAAATTGGACAAGCCGGATAATTTTTGCATTATCCCCAAAAATCAGCCATATCTGCTAGAAATATTGGAAGATGCCCAATCTTCGGGTACACATATTTATTTCATATCGTTGCCAACAAATAGACCCACACCGATGCGTTATTTTACTTTAATTTCCAGGGGATTATTAATGATACTACTGCCCTTCATATCTCCGGTTGTCTCCCGTGCACAGCTTTATATCGCTCCCGGCGAGACGGTGAAGGTGGTGACGGCCGATGACCTCGTGTTGCAAGAGGATCTTATTCATAACGTGACGCGGACAAATCTGACCCTTGCCGGTGGCAATACCCAAAGCCTAAGCGGAACGGGTACCATCAGTAATTTTCCGGTGAATAAGAGTGCATGCATTGCCACCATCACCACGGGGAATCTCACGGTCGATGGTGTGTTGACGATAGCAGTGGGCACGCTGTTGCTAATAGCCGACTAACCTTGAAGAGCAGTGCGATCGGTGCAGCCCGGGTGGCGCAAATTCCGGCATCGGGAGCTTTGATCACCGGTTATGTGACGGTGGAACGCTATATCCCTGCGGCCCGCAAATGGCGGATGCTGACCGTACCCTTAAAAGATGGCAGCAGTGGCACCACGAACTCCGTTTTTTATAACTGGCAGAACAATGGAACTGTTAATGGCAATACAGGGGTGGTATAATACTCCCCCCGGCAGCATTCACCAGTCCGTCGATCTTCCCGAACCGCTCCATGGCAATATCCCTGGCCATGACAAGCTGCTCCTCATCCATCACATCCGCTACCAGCGCCATGGCCCGGCCTCCAGCCGCATTGACCTTTGCCGCACGCTCGGATGCGACCGCCTCATTCACTTTCAAAGTTCGTGGCGCTTGTGATGAAATCATCATATCGGCAGGCCTGGAAAGGCATGTCAGCGGTACAAAAAGTGTGATCCTGATCATGAGAGCAGTTTACTGACCGCTGTCATGTTTTATGACATTTCGATGGTCCTAATTTCACCGTGAAAATGATCCGGCCGATGATGTACGCACTATCTGCCGGATGTACGACCACCTGAAAACCTCAGAGACATGAAAAATACACCACTTATCTTCCTGACAGCATTCTTCTTCTTTTCTTCAGTCATTTCCCTTGCGAATAGCCCCATCCGCTCGATCGAACCAACGGCAGCACCTGACCCCGGTGATTCCACGGACCTTTTAGCCGCCATGGTGCGCGATGCGGCGGCAGAGATAAGCATGAAAGGCGAAAATGCATTCGGCATGTTCCGGGTTCGCGGCAGCAGGTGGAACAGAGGAGAACGATATGTTTTCATCCTCGATCCCGTGGGCAACATGATCCTCCATCCTGAATTGGAAGGGAAAAACCAGATGGACCTCACCGATATCAACGGAAAGCCTGTCATAAGAGGACTCATAGATGCTGCAACCGCACACCCGTCGAAGCCGGAAGGCTGGTACCATTATCAATGGCCCGTCCCCGGCGGTCTGCTGCCGAGATGGAAAAGCAGTTTCGTGAAGAAGGTGGTGGCACCT
>JBIKIB010000083.1:0-11751 GCA_044361845.1 Chitinophagaceae bacterium
CCATAATACCCATTTTCTTGCACTTCCACCATATTGAAATATGGATTCCTTGCTGCTGCATTGACCGAGAATAGATTGACAGCCCTCTCATCGGACCTAATGATACCAAGTGCCTTCTGCAGATCCTCTTGAGTCCGCAGAGGCGATGTGACGTCCAGGTCCAGGATATAGTCGTACGTCTTACCGGATGCCGCTTCATGAAACAAAAGCAGATCCGAGATCGTATCGATCTTTCCGGCAGCATCCGTGGCAAGATGCTCTGGCCGCTGATAGCCAGTCTCCAGACCAAACCCGGAGGCGATAGCCCTGATATCCTCATCGTCGGTTGATAAAACCACATCTCCATTGAGGCCCGATGCAAATGCCCTTGCCGTGTCAATTGTATATCCGATCAGTGGCTTGCCCGCCAACGGCCTTATGTTCTTCCCGGGAATACCCTTGGAACCTCCCCTCGCACATATGGTGACCAGCAGATTCATCTTTTCGACGTCATTAAAATTTAATATGCTTGATATCTTCCTGGGCTTTCCTGAAATCATCCATCTTCCCGATATCCAGCCAATAACCAAGAAGCGGATAATACGTCACTTTCTTGCCCTTCGATATGAGGTTTTCAATGAGGTCCGTCGCATTATAAAATTGCCCCTTCGGGATCAAACCGATATGCTCCTTCTTCAGCAAGTAAATACCCGCATTCGAGTAGTAGGTCAGCGTTGGTTTTTCCTTCAGCGATAGTACCGATTCATGATCGATCTCAAGGATCGCATAAGGGATATTCACATTGTAAGGTATGCATGCCACTGACATGTCAGACCCTTTTGTGACGAACTCATTGAAGAATTCTTCCAGGTCGATATTGGTCAGCAGATCTGAATTCATCAGAAGGACCGTATCATGATGCACATGCTCTATCAGTGAAAGCGAACCGATCGTACCAAGCTGCTCCTGCTCACGAATATAAGAGACCGATACCCCCATTTCACTGCCATCCCCGAAATGATCGACGATCTGGTCTGCAAGGTAATTCACACTGATCGTGATATTCCCAATCCCATGCCGGGAAAGCCACCGGACACCATGCTCGATGATCGGACGATCACCGACCTTCAACAGTGGCTTCGGGATCGTATCCGTCAATGGACTTAGCCTAACCCCCCTTCCACCCGCCATGATCACAGCATCCAGAGGCAAAAATGACTTATGAAATGAAAAGTTTATAAGCCTGCTGATCTGCATATTCCCATCCAAGACAGGAAGGATCTGTATGCCAATATTTCTAACATTGACGATGTCAGCGACACTGAAAGCCCCCTCTTGTATATAACGGAACTGGGTCTTCATGTAATCACTGACCTTGTCATCAAGTTTCTTTCCTGCCATCAGACCCCTTCTCACATCACCATCCGTCAATGTGCCGATCAGTTGGCCCTCATCATTGACAACAAAAAGTGTGAGTTCAACCACGCCGTTCAGCTGGTGTAAACCAACCGTCATTTGCTCGTCCCGGTGAATCAGATATTTTTCAGGTTTGGTCATGGTCTGTACGTTGAAGGAAATGGCAGATCATAGAATGTCTTTTTCAACACAACGCTGATATCACAACTTTCCAATTCCGTGACGATCTTAGCACTTGCACCCCCAATACCATACGGATTCACCACATCATCCAACACTTTTTGAAAAGCATCGGAATAGGCAAGGTCCAATGCCAATACGATCTCCGAACTCAAAGGGGCACAGTCAATAACGCTCAAAGCCTGGATTCTTCCCCGCTGCCTGTCGCCAATGTTGATAGTGGCTTTTTTGAAGCTTGGCACTTCCAACAGTCCACTTGAGGAATTTCCCACCACGGCATCGACATAGCGAAGGCAGGACAGATACCGCATCTGACCCAATGATGTGAATGACTTGGATGTTAAAGGATGTTGCTTCACGAATGATTCTATCATCTGGATCAATACCCTGCTGTCGGTATCGGCATTCGGCATGGTGAAAATGATATGGGTATCCCGGAGACTGTCAAGTGCCTCCAGAAGTTCTTTCATCTGCCCTGTCACAGTCCCTTGCTCAAGGGTCACGGGATGAAATGTGACTAATATATTTTTTTGTCCGAATTTGAAGTCGATCGATGCTTCGAGTGCCTCCTTGTCGAGAAGCTTCATCATCATGATATTATCAACACCCAACCCTCCGACAAGATGCACCCGTTCGGGCAATTCGCCAAGCTGTATCACCCGCTTCCGGTATTCCTCCGCAGCCACAAAATGGATATGCGACATCTTTGTGATCGAATGGCGTATCGCTTCGTCAAAAGCTCCCTCTGTCGTCTCCCCGCCATGAAGGTGTGCAATGGGAATCCTTGAGATCATCGCTGCTGCCGCAGCACAGAATATCTCGTAACGGTCTCCAAGCAACAAGAGGATATCCGGCTGCAGATCGGATAATGCATCCGCAAATCCGATCATGGCAATACCCATCGACTTGGTCACCCCTATCGAAGTGTCAGAACTCTGCAACATCTCCAGCTTCCTGTCGATCGTGAAGCCGTCCTCCTCAATCTCCCTGTACGTAAGGCCGAACTCCGGGGAAAGATGCATGCCCGTGGCTATGAGTTGAAGGCGAAGATCCGGAGATTCAACTATACCCTGCATGACCCTGCGAAGCAGTCCGTATTCAGCTCGGGTTCCTGTAACAACACAGACTTTTTTCATAATTCGATCAGATCATCCTTGCTGAAACCACACTTCGCTATTTGGCCTATCACCTGGTCCCACAACATGGGAGAGATGCCGGTGCCGGGCCTTTTGACGATCAGATTCCGGTCTGTGAATACTTCTCCCGGCACGATATTGCAGCTGGCTACGATCGACTTCCGCGCGACAGGCCTGTTCTTCGCCTCACTTGGAGTCAATCTCTTTATTCCATCGCCCATGGCCGCTTCGATATTGCGTATCGCTTTGACCATTTCCTTTAGTTCCGAAGGCTCAAGACTCGCCTTATGATCCGGTCCCGGAAGTTCCCTGTCAAGCGTGAAATGCTTTTCAATACAAACGGCACCGAGGGCCACTGCCGCTATGGATACTTCGATGCCGGCAGTGTGATCCGAATACCCGACCCGTACACCAAAAGCACTGCCAATCGACTGCATGGCACGAAGGTTCACTTCATGCATGGGTGTTGGATATTCCGTGGTGCAGTGCAACACCATCATCCGATCCCGTGGTGTCCCTGAGCTTTCCAATACCCCGATGGCCCCTTCGATATCCGACAGGGTAGCCATACCCGTTGATAGAATGACTTCCTTTCCCAACTGACCGATATGCCTTAAATATGGAAGATTGGTGATCTCGCCCGAAGGTATCTTGAAAATATCCTGCCCCAGGCTCAACAACAGATCGACACTTTCGATGTCGAAACCCGTCGAAAAGAAACCAATATTGCGTTCCCGGCAATGACTGATCAACGCATCATGCATCTCAGGAGTCAGCTCAAGCCGCTTGAGCATATCATATTGGGATTCCACGATTCCCGTGTTACGATTCTGATATGCCGCCTTCACAGCTGTGGGGGTGACCAGTCTTTCCGCATTGAAAGTCTGGAATTTCACCAGATCGGCTCCTGCGTCAGCAGCAGCATCGATCAAGTGTTTCGCCATGGCCATGTCACCATTATGATTGACACCGGCTTCTGCTATGATGAGCGTCGATCCCATTGTTATTTTATATTTCTGAAAAGCACACCGGGAGGAAGATTCTTGCGAACGATCGAACCGGCACTGATGATGGCACCATCTCCTATCGAAACACCCTGATGTATGATCACGCCACTTCCGATGAAACAACGGGATCCGATGATAACATCCCCATTCACCATCGCACCGGTCGAAATATGACAATGAGATCCTATCACGGCATCATGCTCTATCAATGCCATGGAGTTGATGATCGCATTGACCCCGATCCGTGCACCTGCATTCACCATCGCTCCATGCATCACAATGGATCCTTCTTCTATAAAAGCATGCCTGGAAACATGTGATTTGGAAGAAATGATAACGGGCATTTCAGCTCCAAGCATTTTCGCATTCTCATACAAGGCGATCCTGATATCCGCTGATCTGATCTGACCAACCGCAACAAAAAAATAAGGGATGTTTTCCACCAGTCTGGGCAAATCCTCATTCGTGCCAAGAATGGGATATCCCAAAACAGGATCATGACCGTCTTTCGGATGCTGGACAATCCCTTTTATGTCGTATACGCCTTCGTTTTCTATGACATCGATGCAGGATCGACAATGTCCACCTCCGCCAAGCAGTAATAACGGCCTCATACTAAAAAAGCACTACTCGGAATGTTAATGATCCGTTGCTCAAGATCCTCGGAAACCGGCAGGGGAGCCCTGGGGCAATCCTGGTAAGGCTTCAGACGATGCATGAGTGTCCATGAAGGTCTTGTCTTGATCCCGGCGTCATTTGTGGCCTGCAGCACGGCTTCCCGGAGTTCCGGATCAGGCGTTGACAGTAAGATGGTCTGAAGCCAGTAATTGCTGTGTGAACCCATTGGCTCTTTCATGAGAGATACACCCGTGATACCCTCAAATGCTTTCGCATATGATGTAAACAATTGCCTCTTTGATTCCAGAAAAACGGGCATCTGTTCGAGTTGAGCACAGCCAAGCGCTGCGTTCAGATTCGGCATCCGGTAGTTATACCCTACTTCGTCATGGACAAAAGCCCACCGGTGAGGCACTTTAGCTGTCGTAGTGAGGTGTTTCGCCCTTTGGGCGATGCCCGCATCATTTGTCAGTATGGCCCCGCCACCGCCAGTGGTGATGGTCTTGTTCCCATTAAAACTAAGCGTACCCATCAGACCCAGGGTTCCCGAGTGCTTTCCCTGATAGGTACTCCCCAGAGATTCTGCAGCATCTTCTATCAGGGTGATATTATAGTCACGGGCAATGGCAAGCAATCCATCAAGATCCGCCATATGCCCGAAGGTATGCATCGGCACCATGGCCCTTATAACTTTTCCGGTGGACTTGTTGATGCAATGTCCATTGCTTTGTTCAGAAATATGTTGGAGGTAATCCCGCAGGGGTCCGACCGCCATGCCAAGGGTATCACGGGCACTATCGACAAAATGGGGAATGGCACCGCAGTAACGCACTGCATTTGCAGTAGCGATGAACGTTAGTGCCGGTACCAGGACTTCGTCCCCTTCGACAACACCGGACAGTTCAAGGGCTACATGAAGCGCTGCCGTTCCATTGGCGACCGCGACCGCATGCTTCGCTCCGGTATAAGCAGCAAGCTCATGCTCGAATCGATCCACGTACTTGCCAACGGATGAAACAAAGGTCGAATCAAGGCAGTCCTTGACATATTCCCATTCATTTCCCTTGAACCGGGGCTCATGCAGGACGGCCTTATCGGATCCTATGACAGACCGGATGGCATCAATAATTTGGGTTACCAGTGGTTCAGAAACTGAAGACATTGCGGATGGATCAGATGTTATAAATGTCAGATTTATAGTTTTTCAGATTGGCAGGGTCAAGGAACCAATCGGAAGTCTCCATCAGTCCGCGCCTTAACCCCTCAAGTCCTGCATAAGCGGGCTTCCATCCAAACAGCTCACCGGCTTTTTTATTATCGGCCCATAGGCGCTCAACTTCCGATTTTTCAGGTCGGATGCGCTGGTCATCCGTGAGGATTTCGACTTGTGTATTCAAAACTTCCGCTATCAGATGCACCGTATCCCCCACTGAAATCTCGAAATTGCTGCCAAAGTTAACGACCTCTCCCAGGCCAGTATCAGACTCCATCGCCGCGATGAATCCAGCCACCGTGTCTTTGACAAAATTGAAATCTCTCGTTGGCGTGACAGATCCTAACCTGATCTGTCGCTTCCCATTCGCGATCTGGGTGATGATGGTAGGGATGACCGCCCGGGCGGACTGCCGAGGTCCATAGGTATTGAAAGGACGGGCAATGACCACGGGTAAACCGAAGGATGCATAAAAGGAGTATGCCAGCTGATCAGCGGCGATCTTACTGGCAGAATAAGGAGACTGACCCTGCAGCGGATGCTCTTCCGTGATGGGCACGAATCGGGCAGTGCCATAGACTTCACTGGTGGAGGTATGGACCACACGCAGTACACCCAGTTCCCTGGCAGCCTGCATTACATTAAGGGTACCCTTCGCATTTACGTCCACATATGTATCAGGCGAATGATAGGAATACGGTATGGCTATTAAAGCTGCGAGATGCAGGACCGCATCACAGCCCTTCATGGCCTCTTTCACGCCATGAGGATCCCGTATATCACCGGAAAAAACCTCGAACCGTCCCTTGACATCAGCGGCACATTCATCCAGCCAACCCCATGAATTGAAGGAGTTATAGAGAACAAAAGCCCGCACGTTGTAACCTTTGCGGACCAAGGCTTCTGTCAGGTGCGACCCTATGAAGCCATCGGCTCCGGTCACTAATATTTTTTTGAACCCCATGGGAAATCAGATGTATTTAAAGCAAATGGATATCTCTCAAAATGATTGCAGAAAGAAAATCTGCACAACCATCAGGTCACGCACCGCAACCAACGATGCCTGTTAAGGGTTTGCGTGTGTTCAGCCTTGATGCACCAGTTCCGTAATGTCATATGCTGAATCAGATAAAAAAACCCCAGGCCGCTTATTGGAGAACCCTGACAACGACCCGTCAAAACTGTATTCTTCAAGGTTGAACTCAAGCACATTTTCCAAAGCATGGATGGCACCTTGATTGGGGATCCCGAGTCCTATGGAAGCAAAACTATACGTACCTGCTTTTATGTTCACAGGGAGTGATATCCTGTATTTGTACAGCCCCTTTTTTCTGAGATCGAGTCTTGAAGCATCACGATCATTCTCATGCGAACAGACAATGATCTCTTCGTTTTTTTTCAAATAATAGTAGAAAATAAAACTCAGCCGATCGGTTTTGACCTCCACTTCCGCCTCCAGGTATCGCTTTTCAAATACATCAAATTCATTTCTGGAACGACCCTCCTCATCAATCAACCTCAAGCTCCGGATCTGCGCCGACTTATCGGAATCTGAATCAATGATGATGTCATTCATATCTTCCTCATCGACCTTGGCACCCGTCTCTAGATATCCTTTAATGACATCAGCCGTTGGGCCTTGCGCGTGTACCATGCCCGCCTCAAGATGGATACAGCGCTTGCAAAGTGTCTGGATCATCCCGAGCTGATGGCTGACGAAGAGCACCGTCTTTCCCTCATTGGTGCTTGCATCCTGCATTTTACCGAGGCATTTCCGTTGAAACTGGGCATCTCCAACCGCAAGTACCTCATCGACAATAAGAACTTCACTGTTCAGATGTGCCGCCACGGCAAAGGCCAGGCGAACATACATCCCGCTGCTGTATCGCTTCACGGGCGTATCGATATACCTCAACACCCCGCTGAATTCCACGATCTCATCCAACTTCCGGTCTATCTCACGCTTACGCATGCCAAGTATCGTACCATTTAGATAGATGTTCTCCCTGCCCGTTAGTTCAGGATGAAATCCGGTACCCACTTCGAGTAGACTGGCAACACGCCCCTTTCCACTTATACGGCCGGATGTAGGGGCGGTGACCCTGCTGATGATTTTAAGCAGTGTACTCTTTCCGGCACCATTCCTCCCGATGATGCCCACGGCATCCCCCTTCTCAATCTCAAAATTGATGTCCTTCAGGCTCCAAACCACATCACTCCCTCCCTTGATCGTTCTGTCATTTGTCTCGCCAAGCTTCATGTAAGGATCTTCCTTTCCACGCAGTTTTGCGAACCATCTTTCCAGATCCCTGCTGATGGTACCCGTGCCGATCTCGCCCAACTGATATGCTTTGGAGAGATGTTCAACCTTGATGACGACCTTGCTCATATGGAACTTAACCTGAAGATTTTAAGAAACCTGTCAAACCGTATCAACGAATGTGCGTTCCACCTTGTTGAATATGACTACACCGAACACCAATACGATAAATGTGAATATGCTGCTGTACCCAAGGCCCGACCAACTGAAACTTGCGTTGCCAAGGAATCCATAACGGAACGTTTCGATGACAGCCGTCATTGGATTTGCTTCAATGATCCATCGTATGCCTGAATCAGCAGTGGAAAGAGGATAGACAACCGTCGTTGCATACATCAAAAGCTGAACACCGAAAGTGACCAAAAATGCAAGGTCACGATATTTGGTCGTCATAGCACTGATGATCATTCCTAATCCAAGCCCCAATAAAGCCATTAGTAGGATCAGGTAAGGGAAGAGTAAAATATACATGTTGGGAGAACATTCCTCTTTTCGGAAGATCATGTAGTACCCAAGCATGCACAGGAACAAAAGCATCTGGGTGCCGAACTTGACCAGATTGCTTACCACGATGCTCAACGGCATGATGAGACGGGGGAAATAAACCTTTCCGAAAATATGGGCATTATCCTTGAAAACTGTGGAGGTCTTTGTGAGACAATCCGCAAAATAATTCCAGGTCGTCACGCCGGCCATATAGAAAAGGGGCTGCGGGATGCCATCCGTCTTGAATCCACCAAGCCTGCCAAAAACAAATGTGAAAATGATCGTCGTCATCAGCGGCTGGATGAAAAACCAGGCCGGCCCCAGGATGGTCTGCTTATAAAAAGCCACGAAATCACGCCTTACCAAAAGCCATAGCAAGTCCCTGTAATCCCAAACCTCCTTTAACTTCAGATCCAGAAGGGATGACTTCCCTTCGATATGCCAGTCGTAATGAGAATCCATATTCGTGGTTGATGCTTACTTCCTGCCACTATTCTTTTGTACAAATATGACTTTTCGGATCGGCTCTGTGATGAAACCGAATATTCCGCCACCCTTCTTCCGTTTTCTTTTGCCTTCATCGAAATATTCAGCACCCTGACCATAACCATATCCGCTGTAGCCATAACCACCATATCCATAATATCCTCCGTAACCTGCCTGGATATCGATGTCATTCAATACCAGACTCACTTTGGGCAATCTTTTATTCGCATAGATCTCATCCAGCATCACCAGCTGCTTTTTAAAGGTATAGTTGTGCCGAACCACATAAAGGCAGGCATCCGCATATTTGCCAAGAACAAGTGCATCACCCACAAGCCCCACCGGTGCCGTATCTATCACGATCACATCAAATGATTCCTTAAGTTTTTTGATGAAAGCGTCCAGTCGCTCATCCAGCAGCAATTCGGAGGGGTTGGGTGGGATAGGACCACAAGGCACTACAAATAGATTCTCAAAGCCCGGCACGGGCACAGGCAGTTCTTCAAAAGATACACCGCCTATGATATAGTTGGTTGCGCCCAGTCTTTTGCCCATATTGAGCCCGCTCATGATTTTGGGCTTTCTGATGTCGAATTCGAGGATGGCCGTCTTCTTGCCGGCCAGTGCCATCACCGCTCCCATGTTCGTACTGACGAAGGATTTACCTTCGCCGCTGGTGGAGGAAGTCACCAGAAGAACTGCTTTATCTTCTGAAGGAAGGATGTATTTGAGATTCGTTCGAATGATCCTGAATTGTTCCGCAATGAATCTCCGGCTGGTCTGGCTGACGACCAACGCCGTCTGTTCATCAGAATGACTTATCTCACCGATTATCGGTGCATCTGTAACCCTTTGCACATCATAACGCCCCCTGACCCTGTCGTTCAAATATTCAAGCAGGAATACGATTAGTGCCGGCAAAGCCATGCCTAGCAAGAATGCTAAAATAAAAGTGCCTTTCCTGTTGGGACTCACAAGCACCCCTACAGGCAATGCAGGCTCAATGACTTTCACATTCGATATCGTTGATGCAGAAACGATCGAGGTCTCAAGCTGCTTTTCCAAAAGAAAAGAGGATAATTGTTCAAGGATCTTCTGCTGTCGGGTTATGTCAAGTAGTTCCTTTTCCTTGGCTGGCATACGCGATATCTCCTGCCCCGCCAACTTATTTTGCAATAGCAGGTTGCTATATGACATCTGAAATGCCTGTCGCACATTCTTGAGGTTTTGCACGATATCGATCCGCAATTTCTCAATCGTTGTCTCCATCGACTGGATCATTGGGTTAGCACGTGTCGTCGTCTTGAGCATCGTTTCACGCTCGACCTGAAGCTTGTTGAATTCCCCTATCTGCATCTGTAAGGATGGCTCTTCAATACCCAGTATCGAACCAACCTGACGGTAGGGCGTTCTGTTGTCACTCACATAACTGATCAGATTATCAACAAGCTTGAGTTGCACACCCTGACGGGTGGTCTCTTTGTCCAACTCCCCAAGCGAGCTTATGATCTGTTCCGCCTGCATTTCCGGATTGATGATCCGGTTCTTTTCACGAAAACCCAATAAATTACGCTCTACATCGCCCAGATTCACATTCACAGACCGGAGCTGGTCTTTAATGAACTCAAGTGCATTCTCCGCCGCCAGCTTCTTTTCTTCAAGCCCCACCTGGGAGTACTCCTTCATCCAATGATTAATGATAGAAGCTCCCAGCCTTGGATTCTCATTCAAATAGGATAGCAACATGATATTATTGGACTCCCCCGACTGTGTTGCGGTCAGCCCCGCCAGCAATTGGGCTGCCCTTATATCCGTCGCCGCATAACTAACATTGAATTGAAGACTGGCGAATTGTGAAAAGTCAACTGGATTCTTGCTCAACGAGAACCGACCAGCGGAATTCTCAAATGGCTGATTGAATGTCATCAACGTTCCATTCTCGCCAATGGTAAACTGCTTTTCATCCTTAAAATTAATATTGATGAGGAAGGATGTGGCAGAATCCTTCAAGTATAGGATGTTCAACGTAAAAGGACTCTCAGATGGCTGCAGCAGACTCGCACGAACACTCCCCTGATTGGAATATTCAAACTCCAGCCCAAGTGCCCGTACAACCCGCTTTCCCAGATTCAATGAACGGATGACCTGCATCTCATCATTGATATTCTTATTGGGATTCGAGAACAGCATTTCTTCCATCTTATCCTTGTTGGCACCCATGGCAGAAGGATCCTTCACCATCAAAGTTCCGGTGACACTGTAGATGTTAGGCTGATACCGAAGCTTAAGGAATGCAAGGAACAGGAACAAAACAACGGATGCGATAACCCAAGGTAGATAGGGCATGAATCTGATGACCATCTCACGCGGTGAAATGGTATTCAGCTGCCGCTGCTGCTCTGCTGCTAAGGCAGTCGTCTCTTTTATCATTGTAATTACTTATCTAAATGAATTGGCTACGATGGTAATGACCGATACCACCGAAAAAAGTATTGTCACATACTGTATCGTCTGAATGTCTGCAGGCGTTTGCTTGCGCTTATCCGGCTGCACAATGACCACATCGTTCTGCCGCATGTAAAAATTCGGAGAAGATAAAATTGCAGGATCAGTGAGGTCTAATCGGACGTAACTCCGCTTACCCTGCTCTTCACGAATTAGCATGATATCCTCTCTCCGACCAAAATTATTGATATCCCCCGCCAGACCCAGCACTTCAAGAATACTGGCCTTCCCTGATGGAATAGTATACACGCCTGGACTCGAAACCTCCCCTAATATAGTGATCTTAAAATTACTGAACCTGATCACACAATAAGGATTTGTCAAAACACCCATTTCCGAAATTTTTCGGATCAACAACTCCTCCAACTGCTTCGTTGTCAACCCTTCCACAAAAATCTCACCCAT
>JBIKIB010000397.1:0-3530 GCA_044361845.1 Chitinophagaceae bacterium
CCTTGGGAAGTCTGCCCGCCTGGTAAGTGACGAACATGGGATACAGGTCTGGAAGAAGCCACTGGAGGATGGCAGTTATGCCGTCGGGCTGTTCCATACCGCTCAATACGGGACGACACCAGATCGATATTTCAGATGGGGAGATGAGCAGCCTGCGGATGCTGCACTGGTCCTTTCTAAGCTCGGACTAAACGGCAATTGGGAAGTACGGGATGTATGGAGGCAAAAAAAACTTGGCAGCATATCCGATAGTATGCGGTTCACCATTCCATACCATGGCGTGGTATTGTTGAAGCTCAGTGCCCCGGCACCTGAAGCCGGTCGGACGATCTGGCTTGATGAACTCCTGATCCAATCCTATTCTGAAGGCATCCGGCCATTGCAGATCCGAAGAAATTATCAGAACGACTCGATGTTCATGCGGAAAGTTCATTATCAGCGGGGCATCGGCTCACAGTCCGTCACGGTACTTGCTTTCCAGACCGATGGTCATGCCAGGCGATTTTCAGCCATCGTAGGTGCGGATGACCGTGGCAACAAGGATATCGCCGTGCGGTTTCATGTGCTGGGGGATGGGAAGGTGCTCTTTGAAAGTGGACCCATGATGTTGGGAGACGAACCCAGGAAGGTGGATGTCGACCTGACAGGTGTCAGGCGCGTCGGGCTGCTGGTGACGGATACTGTCGGGGGTATTGCGAATAAGCGTACGTACTCAAATTGGGCAGATGCCAGGTTCATCATGGAAGGCGATCATATGGTAGGCCATGTTCCGAACGATGGGGAAAGGTATATGCTGACACCCGCACCCGGACGATCCCCGCGCATCAATTCGGCAAAGATATTCGGAGCAACGCCCGGCAATCCTTTCTTCTACAAGATCGCTGCCACGGGAGAAAAGCCATTGACATACGCCGCTGCAGGTCTTCCTGCAGGGTTGCGCATCGATCCGGTATCTGGCATCATATCCGGTAGCGTGCCCACCCGCGGTCAGTACAAGGTCATGCTCAGTGTCCGCAACAGCCATGGAAAGGCGAGTATGCCCTTGCGGATCAACATCGGCGACACCATTGCGCTGACACCGCCCATTGGATGGAATGGCTGGAATAGCTGGGCCAATGCCATCGACAGGGAAAAGGTCATCGCTTCGGCGGAGGCCATGGTCAGCAAAGGGCTGGCAGATCATGGATGGTCGTACATAAACATCGATGATGCGTGGCAGGGAAAGCGGGGAGGGGTGTTGAATGCGTTGCAGCCGAATGAGAAATTTCCTGATATCAGGGGGATGGTCGATCGCATACATGCCATGGGCCTCAAGGCGGGCATCTATTCCACGCCCTATATTTCCAGTTATGCCGGCTATGTTGGTGCGTCATCCGATTCGCTGTACGGCGGAGAGACACATGCATCCATCATTCCAAACCGAAGGGCATTCAACCGTATCGGCAAGTATCGTTTCGAGGAGAATGATGCAAAGCAGATGGCTGAATGGGGATTTGATTTCCTGAAATACGACTGGAGGATCGATGTGCAGTCCGCTGAACGGATGTCATCAGCGCTGCGGAAATCGGGAAGGGATATCGTGTTCAGCCTGTCGAACTCCGCGCCTTTTGAAAAGGTGAAAGACTGGATGCGTGTATCGAACATGTATCGGACCGGACCAGATATCCGCGATAGCTGGACCAGTCTGTTCCTGACTGTTTTTTCGCTTGACAAATGGGGACCATACGGAGGCCCCGGACATTGGAACGATCCTGATATGATGATCGTGGGCAACGTGACGACTGGTCCGGAGATGCATCCCACCCGGCTCACACCTGACGAACAGTACAGCCATATCAGTATCTTCAGTCTGCTCGCTGCGCCGATGCTGATCGGATGCCCCATCGAGCAGCTGGATAATTTCACCCTGCAATTGCTCACCAACGACGAGGTCATCGCGATCGATCAGGATCCCCTTGGCAAGCCTGCCCTGTTGGTGCGTGATGAAGATGGGGTGCAGACGTGGATGCGTCCGCTGGAAGATGGTTCCTATGCTGTCGGACTTTTTTATACCGATGATTTCGGGAGATCTCCCAGGTCATTTTTCAGGTGGGGCAATGAATCAGAAAAGAAATATCAGCTCCGATTGAGTGAACTGGGGCTTAAAGGGAAGTGGGCTATCCGGGATGTTTGGCGACAACAGAATATCAATACATCTGCCGAACTGATCGATGTTTCGATCCGGCATCACGGAGTCGTTCTGTTGACATTGAAAAAGGTTGGTCGGTGAAGCCGTTGATTTCCGAAGAGCTGTTTCAGGTACACCCATGATGAGGATACGATCAACGCCAAAATAAATATAAAACAATTGTAAAACGAATATGCCATGCTTCATCGATTCCTAGCGATCCTTTGCGGTGCGTGTCTTGTTGCGACAATGGCAGGGTCTCAGACCTGGGTGGACTCCGTTGACCGTCACGGTCGGGAAGTGTATATGCCCGCTGCACAATACAAATGGGACTGGGGTCAGGCGACCTTTCTGCATTCGCTCGTGCATCTTTATCATGCGCGGTCTGGAGCGGACAAGCAGCTTTATCTTGATTATGTTCGGCAGGCAATGGAAGTATCCCGGCCGGTAGCAAACGGAAAGCATCCAAATGCCGTGGCATCCGCACATGGGCTGGCATTCCTCGCCAGGGTCACGGGTGATACATCGTATATCCGCAGGGCCCGTCAGATCTATTCAGATTATCTCATGATACCGAGGACGTACAACGGCGGTGTTTCCCACAGGGCGGAGACATTGGAGCTATGGGACGATACGGTGTACATGCTGAGTATGTTCCTCCTGGAGATGTACCGGCTCACAAAAGATGATCAGTATCTGGCCGAAGTATGGCAGCAGTTTGATATACACAATCAGACACTAACGGATAAGCGTACCGGACTTTGGGTGCATGGCTGGGATGAGGACAGTGTTTTCTACGATGACAAGTGCAGTGTCAGGAACTGGCCCGATAAGGTCACTGGACGGAACGACCAGATATGGGCACGTGGTAATGGTTGGGTGGGCATGGCGCTGGCGGATGCCCTTGAGGTGACACCTCGTTCTTCCCCGTACAGGAAGCGGTTTGAAAAGGCGTTGCAGCATTTCGTGGGTGCTGTCGCACCATATCAGCACGCGCCGACGGGACATTGGTACCAGCTCGTCACCTTGCCGTCGCTTGAAGGGAATTTCGAGGAGAGCTCCTGTACGGCGATGTTCGCGTATGCCATCGTGAAAGGCCTCAGGCTCGGGGTGCTTGACCGGAAGAAATACATGCCGATCGCTGACCGGAGCTATGCGGGATTGCGACAGTTCAGCATGAAGGATGCGGGTGGCGGCCTCCTGGTACCATCAAGGGTGTCAGGCGGGACCTGTGTCGGTGACCAGGCATATTATCTCACCCGGAAGATCACGGAAGGTACAGGATTTGGGTATGGTGCATTCATCATGTTCGGACTTGAATATGAGGCCTACAAAGGCATCCGGAAACCGTGATATCCATGAC
>JBIKIB010000398.1:0-3523 GCA_044361845.1 Chitinophagaceae bacterium
GGCGATGACCACACTCGCAGAAGACAACAGGTGCAGCACTTGCGATACATACAATGCCCTTTCCTTGCCCAGGGCGGAGGGGATGGAATACAACCCGTGCTGTCGGTCGAACTCCTCGTCCTGCAACGCATAGATGATGTCGAAACCACTCACCCAGAAGACGACGGCGAAGGAGAAGAACAAGGGCAACCACGCAAACTGCCCGGTCACCGCGAGATACGCTCCGATGGGTGCCAGCGAAAGGCCGAGGCCCAGCACCAGGTGACAAAAAGGAGTGAACCGTTTGGTATAACTGTACCCAAGGATAACGAACAGCGCCACGGGAGAAAGAAAAAAACAAAGTGTATTGATGAACCAGGTGGTAAGGATGAAGAGACCGCTCATGAGGATCGTGAACCACAACGCACTGTTCGCGGAAATGATGCCGGAGGGTATCTCGCGGATCGCTGTGCGGGGATTCTTTTCATCGAATGGCCGGTCGAGATAGCGATTGAAGGCCATCGCCGCACTTCGCGCAAACACCATGCACAGGATCACCAGCAATAAGGTCGGACCGGCTTTATCCCAACCCGTTTGTGGTACCGGGGATCGGAATATGGCTAAAAAAAAACCGATCAACGCGAAGGGCATCGCGAAGATCGTATGCGAAAATTTCACCAGCGAAAGATAGTTCCTGATCATGTGTTTCCTTGCTTTCCTCTTGTTGCGGTGCAGACGTCCGGTCAGAAACGACCCCTGCACAATTCCCACAATACAACCCCTGCCGCTACCGAAATGTTCAGCGAATGCTTCATACCCAGCTGCGGGATCTCGATACAACCCTTGCAAAGGGCTATGACATCCGCCTGTACGCCATCAACCTCATTGCCGAAAACGATCGCCAACCGGTCGTCGGTGCGTATATCCAGTTCATGCAGCATGACGCTCCCCTTCACCTGCTCCACCGCCCAAACCTCATAGCCCTCCTGCTGCAACCGCAACACCACCGACTTCGTATCATCCGATGATGTCCATGCTACGGTCTCGGTAGCCCCTAAGGCCGTCTTGTGGATATCACGATGCGGAGGCCTCGGCGTGTATCCGCAAAGATCGATGCCCTCGATCAAAAAAGCATCCGCCGTGCGGAATACACTGCCCACATTGTGCATGCTCCGCACATTGTCCAGCACGATCCGGATGGGTGTCTTCTCTGCACGACGAAAACCTTCCACACTCATGCGCCCCAACTCCGACATGCTTTTTTTATCCATATGCTCGAAAATTCATCTGCACGCGATCGATATATATACAGCATGAAAATCGTCATCAGCCTTCCCTGGCCCGACAAACAACGATAATCCCTACATCGATCCTACCCCTTGGCTATTGTGCGGGTGCAAATATAAGGTCTACTGTGGCAGTGGGTGGACCATTGTCGGTGTACCTCAGGTGGAGCTTCGTGGTCGAGAGGCTGACGATCAACACCGAATCACCATCAAGCACGAGTTTTGTCTCGTTGGCATTGAACGCCCACTTCCCACTGTTGATGATCTGCGGATCGGTGGCATTGCATTTGGTCGCGCCTTCCTCATCGGTGAATGTCTTGTCGGATTTGAAACGCAGCAGGTTGTCCTTTTCACAGGCTTCCATCTGCTGCAGCACATCCACGGTGATGGCTCCTGAAACTGCTGTCAGCGCAGTGTACTTCCAGGCACGGGAGATCATGTCCGTCTTGGTCGGCACGCTGTCTTCCTTCTTGCACGCAGACAAGAACAGGATGAATGATGCGAGGAAAACTGCTGTCAGTTGTTTCATTTTGAAGGGTTTTACTTGATGTCATGAAATTAATCAAATTTACCGGACACGAACATGCTCAACGGAGCTTCACCATCCGCTGCACAAAACGCTCGCCTGTACGGCTTTCCATGCAGACGACATAAATCCCCGGGGGCCATGCCGACGCTTGCAACGAAATGGAATTCCTCCCGGCGCGAAGGGTGATCATCCTGCTCATCCGAACGCTTCCGCTGCCATCGGCAATGAACATCTTCACGGTCTGCTCAGTCATGGATTCAGCAACAACCATACCATCACCTGTGAAAGGATTGGGAAATGCGGAAAGAACGAGGGTGCCGGTCCTTTCAGCGGGCCATGCGGCACAGGCTCCTACCTGCGGAAGGCTCCTGTCGATCCATGCCAGCCGTGCATTGAGCCATGCCTTCAGCTGTATGATCTCCCCGGCATAACTCCTGGGTATCGGATTGGAGTTTGGCCAGATACCCCTCCCGAGCACAGGCCACCGCATGAAATGGCGCTTCTGCGCTTCATCCACCACACCGGCGACAGAGTCGATCATGTGGAACAGCCTCGTCGGACTGAAAGTAGTTTGCCTCAACGCTTTCCAGCGGCAATGCAACGCTGCAAGAAACTGCGTGTCAGACATGAGCCGCTCCCACCAGAAAGGCACCAGTCCTGCACCACCGGTCGGGCAGACTTCATTGTACCGATATGCCCAACCCTCCACATCACTTCCGTTGCAGAAATTAGCATTTCGGAATGCCAGGTCAAAGTCCCAGACAGGCCCCGCGATGATCCGCCCATCGATGCTGTTCCGGTCCTTATGAAAATAAGCACTGAGCCTGTAGGCATCGACATTGCGGCTGACCTCATTGACCAGAAAATAATCGATGAATGAAGACAGGTCAGCATAGCGCCTCACACCGGTCTCGGGATCCTGGTGATCCGGGCCAAACAATGCTGTCTCGAAACTGTCCACATACCGCCGCAGATAGTCCTTCTGCACGGTGGAGATATCCTCCGCCTTGGGATATACATACGAAAATCTGGGTGCACCCCCATCCGGCACCTGCAAGGGCCGGTAAGCAGACAACCATCCATCAGGCTCCTTGTCGAGGCTGAAGATATACCCTCCCGTGAGTGCATCCCCCGACTCGTCCTTTGCCGAAAGCTTTGAGATATCGACACGACCGGCATCGCGGCGGATCCGCTCCATGAAAACATAGATCCCCTTGTAGTCTCCGTCGATCACCAACTCCACATAACGACAGTTTGCCGCCCATCTGCCCATGTCCCGCGACAGGGTATACGCCAAAAAATTACGCATCAGCGTCTTGTCGTTGTAAGGAGCGTACAGGATCCATTCGCTGGCGGCGGGTAACCCGAAAATGGACTTTTCCAAAGAGCCGCCCACAGTCTTGCGCAGGCCCAGTCCGTAGGATTTCATTGGGAACATCTGCGAAGATTGACCCCGTATCTCGATGGCGATCTTCCCATTATACTCACCAAAACCATCCGTAAGCCGGTTCCTGGCGCCTTCGGGATTGTGGATGATCCCCATATCGGCTATGATGCGCGGGTCATCCGGGATCTCCTGACCTCCGGTCCGTATCACGACAATCGGCAGGTCGGAGCCTTTGAACGGAAGGGATTGCGTGAAAACATCCTGCAACGCCAGGAAAAAACAAAAAAATATCGTGAGCTTCCTTGGCATAGGCGTGAAAAAAATGGTAAAATAGCACCCGGC
>JBIKIB010000399.1:0-3522 GCA_044361845.1 Chitinophagaceae bacterium
AGCAGGTCGATCCTGCTGCCGGATAATATCGACACGGAAATGATCACCGCAAAATATGATAACGGGCTGCTGCAACTCTGCATACCCAAAGGAGAAACGGACGTCCATACCAAAGACACTTTGATACCCGTATATTGACATCTTTACAGATCGTCCCTTCCGAGCTCAGGGATCCGTGGTGGCTGTCATTTTCATTTGCTCTGATCGACTGAAATGGCAAGTGGTTCTTTGCTATTTTTTCCAGATCAAAAATGTGATCAACCCACCGATTCCAAGGAAGACGCCCATGGCCATCAGCCCGGCACCAAGGTGATATTGAGATCGTAAGAATGCGAAGATCTCCGGACTGACATATCCGCCGAGATTGCCGACGGAATTGATCAGGGCGATGCCGGTGGCCATGGCCGTCCCGGAAAGCATCGCTGAAGGAATGGACCAAAAACCCGCCACGACACTCATCAAAGCAGTCGTTCCGATGGAGAGGGAAATCATTGACATGATCGGGCTGTCGCGATACACCCCACTGAGGATAAATGCCACGGCACCCGTCAAAGCAGCCAATGAAATATGCAAACGGCGCTCACCGGTACGATCCGAATGAAGTCCGAACCACACCATTCCTACGGCGGCGCATGACCAGGGTATTGCCGCATACAGGCCGATCTCAAACCGGTCATGGGTGATGCTGCTTTCGATGATCTGCGGCAACCAGAAAGAAACACCATAAAGCCCGATGGTGAAACAGAAATAGATCAGGCAACATGTCCATACCAGCGGAGAACGTAATGCATCAATGGCCCGCTGCCGCCCCCAGCCTTCTTCGAGCTTTCGGTACTCATCCGCAGCTAGCCGATCGATCAGCATTTTTTTCTCTCCTGCATCCAACCAGCCTGCTTTGGCCGGACCATCGCAGAGCAGGAAAGGTATAGCTATGCCAACAAGTATGCTGGGGATACCTTCGATGATGAAAAGCCACTGCCAGGGCTTTCCAAATGTCCATCCGGAGGCGTGCCCGAGGATCCAGCCTGACAAAGGCGAACCGAACACCCCGGCGAAAGCAACCGCCGTCATGAACACAGCCACAATGCGGGCCCGGTAATCATACGGAAACCAATAGGTGAGATAGAGGATGATACCGGGGAAGAATCCGGCCTCGGCGATACCGAGTAGGAAGCGAAGCAGATAGAAAGAATATGGATCAGCACTCAACGCACAGAGGGAGGATATACACCCCCAGCTGACCATGATCCTCGTGATCCAGATTCGAGCACCCACGCGATGAAGGATGATATTTCCGGGCACTTCGAACAACAGATAACCCAGGAAGAAGATGCCGGCACCTGTGGCAAAAACAGCATCAGAAAACCATAACTCCTCCTTCATACTGAGTTTGGCGAACCCGACATTCACCCGGTCGAGATAGGCAAGGATATAGCAACCAAATAGCAGTGGCAGGAGCCTCCATCCGACCTTTTGATACAACCTTGCCTCCTGCACCGTTTGATCCATCCCGATTCAATTTAAATGTATATGGACCCCGATCCGGGAAAACAATGATTTTTAGGTGCCAACGATTGACCACTTAGGTGTCACCAAACATTTCTCGGACATTTCTCCGTTGTACTGCTGCCGATCATGAATCCTATGAGGATCTCATGCGTACCCTTTGTGAATGCATTCAGCGCCGAGACCGTTTGGTCATATGCATAGCCGATATTCAGGCGGTTGGAGATGTTCACCCCGGCCATCCCTGCGAATCCATCCTGATGGCGGTAGGATGCACCCAACCAGAGAAGGTCCCGGTACTGGAGCTTGGCATTCCCCTCCACCTGCGGCGGAATGGAAGTGATGGATTTCACCATGACAGAAGGCACCAGGTTGAAGTCTTCTCCTACCATCACCCTGAAACCTGCCGTGGCAAAGAAATGCGGAACAAGCTTCCCCTGCATCGTACTCAACTGATTCTCCGCAAACCGGATATTCTCCGGTATCACCTGCTGAACCGATAGTCCGGCAAAGAATCCGGATGAGTACAGATAGATACCGGCACTGAGGTCGGGCTTGAACCGATTCAGCACTGCGCTTCCGGCTACGGCAGGGTCAATGTTCACGGCGCCGAAATCCAGCCGGCCAGCGTTCAGCGACAGCCTGTTGAACCCGACACCAAAACCTGCAGAGAGATTCGTGCGGGGGGTCAACCCGATATGATAGGCATAGGTCATATAGGCTGAGAAATTCTGCAACGGCCCGGTACGATCATTGATGACTTGCATGCCAATGCCGTGATGTGGCTCTGCCGCAAGAAAATCCGCCCAATATTGACGGCCCCTTGGATTCGTCCCCGGACCACTGAAAGAAGTCGCAGTGGAACGGGTATCCTTCTTGCCTAAAGGCGCATGCACCGTCAAATAGGTCGTGACAGGAGCATCCTGCATACCCACCCACTGATGGCGGTGGCTAAGTTTTACATCCGTATAATTCTCTATACCCGATATCGCGGGATTCAGGATATATTGATTGAGTATATACTGAGTATAATGCGGCCGCTGCTGCGCCTGCAGCCAGGTAGACCATAAAAAGCACAGCAATAAAACACCATACCTACACATCAGCAGCGGCTTCCTTTTAGATATCATCGTTGCAGCACTTTGAACTCCGTACGCCTGTTCAGCTTCCTTCCTTCGGGATTGTCGCTTCCGTCAGCAAGCTCGTTCGGTGCGACAGGCATGGTCTCCCCATATCCTTTAGCCACCAGCTGATCAGACCTGACACCTTTCTTCAAAAGGTAGCTGACAACTTCCTTTGCCCGGGCTTCAGAGAGTTTCAGGTTGTAGCCATCATCCCCCTTGTTGTCAGTATGTCCACTGATCTCGAGGATCGTGGTCGGACTGGCCACCAGCTTCGCTGCGAGATTATCGAGATAGGATTTCGAGATATCCAGCACATAGGACTTGTCATAATTGAAGAGGATATTTTCCATCGTCTCGACGGTCCCGACAGCAGGAGGGAATGTCTGCACCGGTTTCAGGCATATATCCGGTGCCGAAGTCTTGATGACTTCAGCTCCAGGAGCCGAAAGGTTGATGGTCTTGTCTTCAAATCCATCAGCCTTCGCCATGATATCCACTGGAACAAACTCATCGAATAAAAATACATAAGCACCATCTGCTCCGGTAGTGATCGTCTTGCCTGCAATAGTGACGGATGCACCACCGAGGGGCTTATTATCAGCACAGGAAATGACCAGACCACTAAGCTGACTGGGCTGCTGGGCTTTTGACAGGGCAAATGTCTCCAAACAACAATCTGCGGATCGATCGGAGCTGATGAGCACATCACTGAGGAGGTATTTGTTATTACCCTTGCTTGAAAAGTACATATCATCCCTGTAGGAGTTCACGGGATATCCGAGGTTCACCGGCTCTGCCCATGACCTACCTTCAGCCTTAGCCTGGAAAAGGTCATATCCCCCCATTCCGACACGGCCATTGCTCGCAAATACCAGACTCCTGCTAGGCTCGT
>JBIKIB010000400.1:0-3520 GCA_044361845.1 Chitinophagaceae bacterium
CTTTTGTCCGTGAACATACCGGCACACACCATTTCAGGGATAAGTCTTTTTGCGGATTTTCCCTGGGTGGACTGATGGCGATCGATATGGTTTGGAACCATCCGCATGAATTCAGATATACCGGTGTCTTCAGCGGATCACTCTGGTGGCGATCCAGGGCACTTGACGATGGGTATGATGAGGATAAACACAGGATCATCCATGACCGGATACGCTCCATGGACCACGATGCACCCTGGCTTCGGTTTTTCTTCCAGACAGGCTTGCTGGACGAAACCGCAGACCGGAACAATAACGGCATCATCGATTCAGTGGATGATACACTCGACCTGATCCACGAGTTGGAACATAAGGGCTATATGAAGGGTACCCATATCCGTTACCTTGAACTGGCGGACGGGAAACACGATGTCGAAACATGGGGGAGGGCTTTCCCTGAATTCCTCATATGGGCTTTTCCCCCGATGGAAAAGTAAAAAAAACAGGCCGAACAAGGATCATCCCCATGCATGAAGATGATCCTTGTTCGGCCCGGGATTATTTGCCAGTGGTGATTTCTTACTGCACCCTGAACTTCACATCGGCATTTTCCCAAAGGATCGAAACCACTCCGTTGCTGATCGTATACGTGAGCTTCTCCGTGGACGTTGTCGATTTTCCAGCAGCCACCTTCACCCGAAGTATATCATCCTCCTGCTTGTAGCGGTAAGAACCCCATTGGTTCCATGTTTTGTTGAAAATGATCGTCCATTCGGTTTCGCCGGGGATCGCAAACAAACCATATTTACCTTTTGGCAATGCCTGCCCTTCAACCTTTACATCTGTGTCCACTTCAAAGATGGTCGCTTCATTGGCACCGGCACGCCAGATCTTACCCAAAGGAACCATGTCGCCAAATACCTTGCGACCCTTCATCGATGGAGCACTGTAGTCGATCGTGATCGTGGCATTGCCGGCCTTGCCTGTGGCTTTTGCCGGCGGACTTGGACGGGTCTCCTTATTTTCCTGGGCACAGGAACTGAGGCCTCCAATAAGCATCACGGTCAATAAGAAAAGCGAGGATAGTTTATTCATGATTGTAATTTTCTGTTTAAATAACAAGTAAGAGTGAAAAAATGTTCATGAGGTTGCATGCTCTCCACGCCTGGTCAGCTGACGCTTGTACATCTGGATGGTATTTTCCAGACCGTAATAAAGCGCATCGCAGATGAGGGCATGTCCGATGCTCACTTCGTCAAGCCATGGGATCTGAGCTGAAAAATAGGCGAGGTTCTGCAGGGTCAGATCATGTCCGGCATTGAGCCCGAGACCCAGATTCCGTGCCTCGGTCGCAGCATCCCTGAAAGGCGTCACAGCCGCCTCGCGGTCAGCGGAGAAAAGCTGTGCATACGACTCGGTATATAGTTCGATCCTGTCAGCACCGGCATCCGCAGCTCCTGACACCATCGCCGGATCCGGGTCACAAAAGACGGATGTGCGGATCCCTGCAGCCTTGAACACGGCAATGATCTCCTTAAGATAATCCTGATGGACGATCGTATTCCATCCATGGTCAGACGTAAGCTGACCTTCTGCGTCCGGTACCAAAGTCACTTGCCCGGGCTTTAGCTCCAACACGAGATCGATGAATTTCTGCTCCCGGCAATTGCCTTCGATATTGAACTCTGTGCTGATGACGCGGCTGATATCCCGCGCATCCTGATACCGGATATGCCGCTCATCCGGGCGAGGATGTATGGTGACGCCATCAGCCCCGAAGCGCTGCACGTCAATGGCCACTTTCACCACATCAGGATTGTTGCCGCCACGGCTGTTGCGAAGGGTGGCGATCTTGTTGATGTTCACAGATAGTCGGGTCATCCTACAAAGTAATTTACGGCTTTTGCGAAGATGATGAATTTTTCACAGAGCCCATGGATTGCTTGTAATTTCATATGGGTTCCAGGGATCGCTGGATTCTGATCAAAAAATCGGTAACTTCAAGATAAAATGTCCAAATCAAACGGCATAGGACTGGGGAGCGCAGATGCGAAAAAATTGGCGGAGAAACTGAATGAGTTATTGGCGAATTATTCCCTTTTCTATCAAAATACACGCGGGTTCCACTGGAACATCAAGGGTGATAAGTTTTTCGAGTTGCATGCTAAATTCGAGGAGCTGTACAACGACCTTCTCATGAAGATCGACGAAGTGGCGGAACGCATCCTCACCTTAGGGTACGCACCTGAACACAACTACTCCCAATACCAGAAGATCTCCTCCATCAAGGAAAGCAAGGAAGTGACGGATGGTAAACATGCCGTGGAAGAGATCCTCGCAGCGTTCAAGATCATCATCACCCTACAACGGAAACTGCTTGACATGTCAGCAAAGGCAGAAGACGAGGGAACCAATGCCCTCATGAGTGATTATATAAGGGCACAGGAAAAACTCGTCTGGATGTATTCAGCCTATTTGGGGTGATGATCCTCCGGAAATAAAAAAGCCCCGTCACTTTTGCATGGCAAGGTGACGGGGCTTTTATTTTGATTTTGATCAATAACGATAGTGTTCCGGCTTGAAAGGTCCTTCTTTCGATACGCCGAGATACCCTACCTGCTCATCGGTGAGTTCGTCGAGTTCCACACCGATCTTACTCAGGTGAAGCCTTGCGACCTTCTCATCAAGATGCTTTGGCAACACATACACCTTATTCTCGTAAGCGCTGTTGTTCTTCCACAGCTCTATCTGTGCAAGCGTCTGGTTCGTGAAAGAATTACTCATCACGAAACTTGGATGACCCGTTGCGCAACCCAGATTGACAAGCCGACCTTCTGCGAGCAGGATGATGTCGCGACCGTCGATGTTGTATATGTCCACCTGTGGCTTGATGGTATCCTTGGTATGTCCGTATTGCTGGTTCAGCCAGGCAACGTCTATCTCAATGTCGAAGTGGCCGATGTTACAAACGATGGCTTTGTCCTTCATCGAGCGGAAATGCTTCTCCGTGATCAGGTCGCGGCATCCTGATGCGGTGACGACGATATCAGCTTCTTTCACTGCATGTTCCATCTTCTTCACTTCGAAGCCATCCATGGCAGCCTGAAGTGCGCAGATGGGGTCGATCTCCGTAACGATCACGCGGCATCCGGCACCCGCCAAAGAAGCAGCGGAACCCTTGCCGACATCACCATAACCGCCTACGACGGCAACCTTGCCCGCCAGCATGACGTCTGTGGCACGGCGGATGGAATCCACCAGGGATTCCTTGCATCCGTATTTATTATCGAACTTGGATTTAGTCACAGAGTCGTTGACGTTGATCGCAGGCATGGGCAGTGTGCCTTTCGCGACGCGCTCATACAAACGATGCACCCCGGTGGTCGTCTCTTCGGAGATGCCTTTGACATGTTGCACCAGCTCAGGGTATTTGTCCAATACCATATTGGTCAGGTCACCACCATCATCCAGGATCATGTTCAACGGACGGTCAGCACCACCAAAGAAAAGGGTCTGCTCGATGCACCAGTCGGCCTCTTCG
>JBIKIB010000084.1:0-11722 GCA_044361845.1 Chitinophagaceae bacterium
GTTTCCTGTACTTACGTTGTAAAGCCCCGCCGTACCTTCGTCCATTTCATTTATGATGACCACATCCAATTGAGCGGTGCCACTTGCAAGGATGCTGCCGACACTTGTGGAATTATTGATGCGCCCATTGCCCTGCATGGTAAGTAAACCGGTTCCAGCAGTCTTTTCAATGGTTTTACCCGTTGCCAGCCGGATACTCCAGACATCGCTCAGTCCTTGGAAAAATAGGTCTCCCGAAGCTGTGCTGGTGATATTTCCGTTCAACTGTACATCGCCCCCCATGATCGATATCCCACCGGCAAGGCTGATATCCGAACTAATGGTCATGGCTCCGGTATTGGTCATGCTGCCGATCGACAAACTGCTACCAGCAGTGGTGGATGTAATGGCTTCGCTCACCGCCACGGCAAAACTGGTGGAATTGCCCACCACGGAAAGATTTCCGTTTGCCAGTGCATTTACAATGACCGAAGCCCTGATGTTGGCGGTTCCGGTAACCGTAAGTGTTGAACCGCTGATACTCCAGTTTGTCCCCGAACTGCCGGTTTGACCGGAACTACTCACGGTCAGGCTCTGGCCCATCAGTAAATATGGGCAAACACAGCATATCATGACAAACAATGAAACGAGCCATGATCTGATTAGCCTAGAAATCATTTTGGTTGTTTTTGCATGCACGGGTGTTGTACTTACATTCATGGCTGTAACTATTCGAGCGTTTGGATACTGACTGCCGAAAAAAAACTGATCATCTATCCGCTCAAAATGAGTGTATACATCTCAAATGAGCCTCGGATTCGGGGTTCGTCGGCAATACGATTTTGTTGCAAACGTAAAAATTGTATAATGGGATATGTTTACACAAACCACGATATTGTAAGCATGTTGGATTTTATCAAAACCCAACAAAGACCTGTGTTTTGAAAGAAATCGGACAATAAAAACCAACAATATGAGGGGGGCAGCCATGAGGCTGAGACAACCCTGATGGCAACAAAAAAGCACAAAATCAACAGTGAAGATCCAGTATTAGACGCATGATGCCCTTCAGGGATAAAAGGGTGATGTCATTTCCGATGGTGAAGGTTTCCTGTCCGGAATAGACGACAAACTTCCTGACGGCCTTGATGTCTGAACAGGAGATATGAAACCCTTTGGAGATAGTCGGGGATAAATCAATGATTTCCTGCTGTAATCTGCGCTGAACCATCCATGTAATATGAACACAAAAAAGGTAGTTTACATGGTTTAATCATCTGAAAGCATCCCCCAACAGCACGGGAAAAATCCGCGCATAAGCATCCATGCTCATGACAATGGATGAGGGTCTGGATTCAGCATAAGGCTTTTTCCGGAATCCTTCGCAGCCTCCACCATCCGAAGGTAATCACCCGGCGTCATTCCGGTCACTTCCCTGAACGTAGTTATAAAGGTTCCGCGGGTGGAAAAACCGGATTCTAAGCCGATCGCTTCCAGGGTCTTTGTCTGGGTACCTCCGTTTTGAATGAGGCATTGCGCATGCCGCACCCGGCATTCAGTCCGTAACAGGGTGAAGCGGGTCTTCAGGATATTGTTGAAGCAATAATAGATGTGGTGCCTGGGTACATCCATGATTTTTGCGAGGTCATCCAATGCAAAATCATGTGCCAGCCAGGGGCGCTGTTCGTTCATAACCTGTAGGATCCTGTCGCTCAAAGCCTGGAATTCGGAAAGATGAACATTCTGCCATGGATCCTCATCCACCCGAAGCAAAGGATTGCGGGTGACAGTGGCTGCGGAAACATTCCCTGAATCTTCCTGCAATGCAGGCAACAGGATTGTGGTTGTCTTCCCTCTTTTTTCTTTGGTCATCGCATGGCTTCGCCAACGGGGAATACCATAGAGGACCTGAGGATATATTTGAATCAATACCGGTATGCTGGCGATTCCCAATGCGGTGATGATCAGCAGGGGGTCGTTCATAAAATAGCTTGCATCAAGTGAATTGTCGGAAACAAACCTGATCACCAACGTAAAAAAAGCCATCTCTGCCAGCAGGGAGATGGCCAGCATATAGGACAGAAATCGGATGACCGGGCTGGCAGCCTCGATAGGGATTCTTTTCCGGGTCGGATACTGCCGCCTGAAATGTTGGACCAGCCACAGGGAAAAGACCGTATATCCGATCATCGACAAAAACCGCAGCGGCATGATGACCTGTGTAGGCGGGAAAAAGGTAGTGCCGATCTGATGGAGGGTGCGGATATCACGGACCATCTCTCGCGCCAAATCCATCTTAAGTGACCATGGTGTAAAAAAATAATCCGCCCGAAAGATCAGATCAAGTACCATGGGCAGGAAATGCCAGGCATCACTCCGGTTGAGCCGGTGATTGTCGCTCAAGGTTCCACGCACATAAAAAAAGAGCAGGGGGCCCAACAGAAAATGCAATGGTGTGAAATGGATGAAAAAAACGGCAAGCCAGAATTCAGATGTTCCGTAAATGAATATATAATGGGTGATGAACAGCAGGGCAATGATCCCCAGGGCAGCCGACAGGTAAAGCGAATGTGGCTGTATCCGCCAGTTGTGAAACAGATGCAGGGCAGCCAGGAAAACTATCAGCAATGTGATGATCAGTGGCATGGTAATCAGCGAAACTACCCTTGTTGGTTTTCATGGTACGAAAATGTACCGATCATGTTTTATGAAGCCGGCGGCTATTTTTTATGGATCATAAATTATAGCCGAAACCTTCCTAAATTATATCTGAGAGTCCAAAAAGGTGAATAAATATCTACCTTCAATGCATTCTTATCTGCGTTGATGAAAAAATCCAGTCATACCTATTGCATTATTAGTTTCATCCTTTTATTATCATCTGTTGATCTGCAGGCTTTTGGCCAACAACTACGCGACACATCGCTGCTGACCCTTTTGGCAAGACCGTATTTTTATAATGTGGTCAAGGGTTGGAATGGAGATATCTACGCAGGCACTTCAGCCGGCATGTACAGGATGCTGGAATCACAGTTGGAAAAGATTGATGAAGAAAGCGGCTATCTGACACTTGACCAGAAGGGTCAACCCGTCATCGATCCGGATGGCATCAGGTATCACCAATCCCCGGAGATGTCGCATCTGCTCCCATACCCATCGATACAGCGCGACCTGTATCTGGCAGGTAACAACCACCATCTTTACATCACTTCGGCAGGCATCATGCATGTCTATGAAATACTCCCCTATGGTCGTACATTGAAAAACCACAGCATCCGGACCATCTCGCCGAATTTTACCGGAACCTATTCCGGCATCTATTATGGCAAAAAATTGCTAGATCCGCCGGTATCGACGTTCACTGACGGATATATCCGGGAATATAATGGAAAGGTCTTCATGTGTACCCATGGGCTGGACGTGTTCGACATGAAAAGCATTGAAGCAGGGACGCTTGCCAGACAGGTCAAATTACCCACCGATTTCGATTTCACCCCTTGCCGGGATGTTTATTACATCGAATCGGGCAAAAAATACCTGGTGGCCTCCGGAAACCGGCTTTACACCCTGGATAGTAGTCTACAAACTGCCCGGAAGGTCTTTGAAGGTAAGGAGGGAGAAGAGGTCAATCTTTTCAACGAAATAAAACCCTATGGTATAGTATATTTTTCTTCAGGCCTCAATTTTTACATGTATTCTTCCTCAAATGACAGGACCGACAGCCTCACTGCCGTGCAGGAACCCATCCTGGCGGGGATGGTAAAAAGCCGAATGCAGCTGCTGCTCACCTCAAAAGGCCTCTACCTGCAAAAAGGTGAAAAGAATTTTGAAAAGCAGGTCCTGCTCAACAAGGCGCATACCATCTGCCCCCTGTCCGATGAGGAATATGCCATCGGAACGGATGAAGGGCTTTTTCTGTATAACCTCAGCCAGAACCGACTCAGCACCCTGATACCGGGAGTGGAATTCAACCGAAGGGCACTGCATCTGAAAGAATCGAGATTGTATGCCGGAAGTGTGAATGGCCTCTACATCTTTGACCGCTCGAATCTGGATAAGGTCATTGCCTTTCATGATAAAAACCTGACAGAAAGCAGGACAGGAGGCGTCCCGGCATGGTTCATCACAACCTTTGTGATAATGGTTGCCGGACTGTTGTTTCTGAACCTTAGATACCGCCGACGCCTTCAAGGCATGCAACAGACGCTGAACGAGATACCAACGCCTTCGACAAAACCAAAAATAAACCGGGAGGACATTGAAGCTTTCATCCAAGAGAACCTGTCCACAGCATCGCTGAAAACGATCATCAGTCATTTTGAGACCAATAATTCCATGGTCTATACCGTGCTTGATCCTGAAAAACCCGGCGACCTCATACAGAAATTACGGTATGAAAAAGTTCGAACCCTGAGCGAGGAAGGAAAACCTATCGCAGAGATCGTCAGCGTTACGGGATTAAGCGATTCATACATTCGTAAGATCAGAAGAAAACGAGATTGACTTGCCGGAATAATGCACTTACGAATCATGGCACATTTGAAAAATATACATCCAAATCCATCCGGATCCATGCATCTGTAATTACCAGTGGACAATGGAATATAAAAGGTTCTCAGGTTAGGGTTAATATAAAGTCGATCGGGTTTTTTAATTTAATTTTAAGAAAAACCTCATGATCAAAAGAGTATTGGTCACACCCGCTGCGGAAGAAGTCATCAACCAGTTGCGGGAAAAGAACGGACCGCTCATGTTTCACCAAAGTGGCGGATGCTGTGATGGATCTCAACCCATGTGCTTCGTTGAAGGAGAATTCAGGATCGGCAGCAGTGATGTGAGGATCGGGGAGATAGCGGGCTGCCCTTTCTTCATGAACGAGAACCAGTTCGAATACTGGAAACATACTCAGCTGACCATCGACATCACACCCGGAAGAGGCTCCAGCTTCTCCCTGGAAATCCCATTAGGATTGAGGTTCATTGTCCATTCAAAGGTCTTTTCAGACCAGGAAATGGAAGAGCTGGAACCAGTGGAAACATTCGAATAAAAATTAATCCTCAGGGAACTTGCTGTCAAAAAAAGACAGTACTGACCCATGACAGCGTCAGTCATCCTCAATACAGGCACGTCGCATTAAACCATACCGATACCCATGAAGGGCTGGTATCCAAAGTTCAAAACCATCACGACATAAAATCCATCTTCGAATTTTTCAGGCCTTTGAGCTTGCCATTATACCCGCCCACTGGTTGAACTGGACATAAAGTGATCAGACCCGATCATGGTACATTTGGTGAACTTTCTCCCGGATCGGCATGTTCGCATCATTACCCCAAAAACGTACCCGATGCATTGTGACACACGACAAAAATATAAACCTGTACACTTGAACATCTCAAGGCATAAAAGCCGCACGATATCCATCGGGACGAATGACGAACATCTTACCACCTTCCAGGAGCAGTGCTTCTGACTTGCCTTTGGCGTGCGGGGTATCGACATTGATGAGCTTGCCATCATAAAAAGCAGATATAGTATCGGCGATGGGGGTATGTCCTGTTATCACCCGCTGGATGCGGAACTGCGTTAACGTTGAATCCAGCACTTGCCTGTTGAAATCCGGACTGGGCATGTAGCACCCTCGAAACCAGAATGGTCCGTTGTCGGAGAAAAGAATTTCGGTCTGGATATTGGGATAGCTGTAAGTGGTATCTGAATAAAAAGGTCTTGCTTTTTCGTTGATCTCCGGGATGTCCCAACCAACAAAATTCACCTGCCTTGAGATCCCACCATGCACATATAGGTTGCTGCCGATCTTCTCTATGATGTTCTTTGAGCGGAGCCACCGGCCGAGTTCCGTATCATTGTTATAGAGCGAATTATAGTCGACATGCATAAGGCTTGCATTCTCCGGATACTTCGGATTGAGGTACCTCAGGTCTGCGCTCATATTCATGATATCATGGTTGCCAAGGATGAAGTGTACATGACCACCTGACCTCTTCGCCTTCTCCTCAAGCGCATATATCAGCCAAAGGGTTTCCGTCACCTGATATCCGCGGTCGAAGAAATCACCGGCCAGGATGAGGTGTCCATCGCCGAAGGTCCACTCCATCCGATCATCGACCACACCGGCCGACTGCAGCAGTTTTCGGAATGCGGAGAAGTTCCCTTCGATATCAGACATGATCAACTGGCGGGATGCTTTTTTATATTCACTTTTTTCGTTGGTGATCTTATCCTTGATGCGGACTTCGAAAGTCGTTCCCGGGATATCCGTATTCACCTTTAGGAGCAGACCCGACTTTCTATCGAGCGCCATGCTATCATGCAGCAATACTTTTGCCTCCTTTTCGGCAGCGATGTATTTCACATGCAGATGGGTGCTATCGTAGATCAGATATGGTCCATCATTCAACAGGCCGTGGCGTTGATCATTCATGGCATTTTCTTTACGGGTATTCCCTGAAAGCAATAAGGCCAGGAACATCAACCGGACAATATTTTTACATGTGTTCATGCCTTTGGGTTTGATGGAAAAACAGCTATGAAGTTCGTCCATTCAAAAGGGAAAAGGAATGATGGTGGTCATGCTAAAAGCGACAGCCTGCTCTCCGGTGTGGGAAGAGCAGGCTGCAGATATGATCAAGTTACGAAGGAGATGTTCACTTGCTGACGACCTGCATCTTTTCCGGATCCCAGAAGATGGCTGTATCCTTGTAATAGCTGTCGTTGCATAACAAAGCAGGAGCGGCTGCCCGATATCCGAAGACGGCATCCTCATGCACTTTTCCGTTGGTGCGGATGGCGTGGAAGAAATTGAACATATGGTCGTAGGGTCCGCCTTTATATCCTTTCTCCGCTTCATAGGTGAGTGCCTGGGGACCGACGATCTTCTTTCTATCGGCATTACCGCCTTCATTCCTCAGCTTTTCGATCAGAAACGGATCATCGGAGTTGAGGTCTCGGTTTCGTTTAAGCGTGACACTGTCCCAGGTGACGTCCATCGAACCTTCGCTGCCCACCAGCTTGAGATAGGTCGTGCCGCTGGTCCCATCCACAAAATTGCAGCGCAGGGAGAGGTTGAAGGCCGGGTGTGATGCCGACTTCGGGTAATCGAATGTGCCGAGGAGGACGTCAGGCACTTCGCGGCCGTCGTTCCAATGGCGCAGGCCACCGGAAGCGTATACTTTGTTCGGACCTTTGGAGCCTGCAATGAAATGCAGGCTGGAGAACAAATGAACGAAGAGATCACCTGCCATGCCGGTGCCGTAATCGGTGTAATTCCTCCAGCGAAAAAACCGCATGGCATCAAAGGACCGTTTGTTCGTATTGCTCACATACGCGTCCCAGTCGACCGTTTGTGCCGATGCATCCTGCGGGATCGGGTACTGCCATACTTCCAGGGGATAGCGGCGAGCCCAGAATCCTTCGGCGTAGTTGAGTTGTCCGATGGCGCCCTGCATCAGGAGCTCTCTGGCTTTTTCGTTACCCAATGAAGAAACACCCTGGCTGCCGACCTGAAAAACTTTGCCGGTCTCCTGCTGCACCTTGATCACTGCGGGGCCTTCACCGACGCTGTGGACCATGGGCTTCTCACAATAGACATGCTTGCCGGCGCGCATCGCATCGATGCTGATCTGCTGATGCCAGTGGTCTGGCGTGGCGATGATGACCGCATCGATATCCTTTCGGTTCAACAGTTCCTTATAGCTTCTTGTGGTGAACAACCCTGCACCCCAACGTTCCCTTGCCTGCTTCAAGCGGCCTTCATAGAGATCACAAACGGCCACCAGCCTGACACCTGGCACTTGCAAGGCCGTGAGGGTATCCTGCACACCCATGCCTCCGGAACCGATCAATCCGAGGTTGATATTATCGGATACACTAAAGGGTCCGCTGCGTTTCAGGATCCCGAATGCATTTTCGGGCGTGTCAGATGCCATGAGCCGGCTGCCGGAAGCAAGCGCTGCAGCCGATAGCGAGCATTGTTGCAGGAATTTTCTTCTGCCGGAGGACGGGGTCGTTTTCATGCATGGAATTTAAAAAAAAGTGATGAGAAGCGATATGGCCTTGAAAATTACATCATTCATCCCGCTTGAGAAAAAGCCATCTGCTGCTGACATGAAAAGATATTGCAGGATGATCAATATCAAATAAGAGGATAACATCCATCATGTGATCGATGCCCGTGTCGGTCGTATTTTCGAACACGAACACCTACAAAAACGGAACCCATGCAAATCCTCATACCGGTTGATTTTTCTGAAGCATCCGCACACATGCTGCGATTCGCATTCGACCTGAATCGTTACTTTTTTGCAAAGCTGCAGATCCTGCATTTGTTCGATGTGCCCATCACCGCAGGGGACGATAGTGAATTTTATCTGCGTAACTATGAGGCTTACCGAAAAAGCTATGAGGATGAACTTTGGGCTTTCGTGAAAAAAAACAAAGGACAATTTCATTACGATACGGAGGTCTTCGCCAGTTCCGGAGGGCATTATCAGGGTATTGTGTCCTTTGCAAAGTCGCATAGGCCCGACCTGGTGATCATCGGGCACAAGGGGACTGGAGGTTTAAAGCGATGGATGCTTGGCAGTGTTTCCCGATATCTCCTGACACACCCACCTGTTCCGGTGCTTTCCATTCCGGAGACGTATGGATTTAGCAATGGTAAGGCCTTCAAAAATATCCTGTTGGCAACAGATCTCAGTTCGGCCATACCGGAGGAGTATTGCAGATTCCTGAAAGATTTTTCAGAAAGAATGGAAGCGGAGATCACCATCCTTCACTGCACGGTAAGCGGAGAGATAAGCCTTCCGGAGGAAGAAAAAGTCCGCGCTTTGCTGCAGCAGTCATTCAGCAAGGATATACGGATGATACCACTGCAGCCGGGAGAGCATGTCACCACGGCCATCACTCAATATATTGAAGACAATGCCATCGACCTGTTGGTGACCCTGCCGCATGAACACACATGGATCGACAAATGGCTGATAGGCAGTGAAACGAGGGAGTTGGCATCAAAGGTGAAGATCCCACTGATGAGTTTTCCGGAGAAGTATTTGTTGTGAAAGGTAAAGGTCATCGAACGACCGCACTGATCACTTCTGGGTATTCCGGTTACGGTTGCGGTTACCCGATCTTGAAAGCATTTGAGGAACAAGCGTGTCGAAAGCCACCTGCTGGCTGGGAGTACACAGTTTCCTGAGTTCACGAAAATGACCGAAGAGTATTTCTTCTGAACGCATTGTTTTTTGGGCGATCACAGTGGTGAGTGCATTGATGGTGCTGTCATCCGTGGATGGATCGCTTAATCGTTTGTAGAGGCTGTCCTTTGATTGCCGGATATCATCCCAGACAGGCTTCATATCCTTCAGATACAATTCCTTTCTCTTCCTGAAAAGTTGTTCCTGTTCTTTGGTAAGATCCAATTGCCTGTACAAGGAAGGGGTTTCCGGAATCTTACGGCCATCAACTGGCTTTTTACCGAAGAAATAGAACGAAAGCATTAAGCCGATGTTGACCATCAACAAGACCGCCAAAAGCAAAAGCACCCATTTCTTATTTGTGATCATGTTCATGGAAGATCCGGGTTCGACTCGTAAAACAGGACTGGCTGTGCTCCATATTCAGAAACCACTGCCATTGGAGGTTCCTCTGCAAATTCTGAAGGATCACTGATCGCCGAAAAAAGGAAATAACCATTGATCAACAGCAAGCTGAAGGCAAACCCCATGGCGACAGACGGCCTTGACAGCAGATCGAAAGCGACCGTCCATGCACCTCGTTGAGCCCTTTCCATCCTGGCCATCAGCCGGGTTTTGAAATAAGGTTCAGGGCTTGCGTGGGTCATGCCTTCAAGGCTATTCAGAGCGGCTTCTACGGCCTGGTTCATATGACTGTGTTCAGACATTGTGATATGATTATAGATGCCATAAGATATTAAAAATTGCGGTTTTTTTCTCCGTTATAAAAATTTTCAAGTGATTTCCGGAGATTTTGTCTTGCCCTGTGTATCAAAGACTCCACTGCGGAGACGGTGGTTTCCATGACATCAGCGACTTCCTGGTAGCTGAGGCCCTCGACCTTATGCAGGGAGAAGGCGATTCTTTGGTTTTGAGGAAGCTTTTGAATGGCCTTGAAAAGTACCCGGGCATTTTCCCGCTGGTCGAGCAGGACACCCGGATGCACGAAATCCGGGGGATCCGTCACGGGTGTATCACCCTCTCCGAACAGACTCGTGATGAAGGCGAATCTTTTTTTACGCTTTTTTTTGCGGAGGAATTCCAGCGCAGTGGTCACGGCAATGCGGTAGAGCCATGTCGAAAAGGCAGACTCCCCTTTGAACTGACGGACGGACTCGAAAACTTTAATGAACACTTCCTGAGTGACATCTTCTGCATCCTCTGGATTCTGCAGCAGTCCCAGTACGGTGTTGTACACCATCCCCTTACGTGTTTCCACGATCTCACTGAAGGCGCCGTGATCGCCCTGTTTGAGTTTTTCTATGAGCAGCTGGTCATCCAAATTCAAAAACATTTACCTGTTCACCATCTGCGTCACAGGATATACAAATATAAAGCCAACGGGGGATTCTAAGATAGTCATTGACTGCCATCCATATAAATTCAAATTTGTAGGTTTGTAGAAATCGACAAAAATGACATGTACCTGGTCAGGGGTATACCCTGCATTGCTCACGCCATTCACCGACAACGATGGTGTGGACCTGCCTCTTTTCGAAAAAAACATAGATGCGCAGTTGGAAGCCGGTGTCGACGGGCTTATCGTAGGCGGCAGTCTGGGTGAAGCCAGCACCCTGTCCAGTGAAGAAAAAGAAATTTTAGTGCGGGTGGCCGTGAAGCGTTCCGCAGGACGGGTACCCGTGGTGATGAACATCGCAGAAAGTTCCACCGCCACGGCCGTCAGCCTGGCCAGGCAGGCAGGGGAATGGGGTGCTGATGGACTGATGATCCTACCACCCATGCGCTACAAGAGTGACGACCGGGAGACCGTGGTGTATTTTTCAACGGTGGCCAGATCCACTGACCTGCCCATCATGATCTATAACAACCCTGTCGACTATAAGATCGATGTGACCCCCGACATGTTCGCCACGCTGATCGAATGCAGCAATATCCTTGCGGTAAAGGAGTCCACGCGGGATGTGACGAACGTGACAAGGCTCAGGAATCGTTTCGGGGAAAGGCTGAAGATCCTGTGTGGCGTTGACACATTGGCGTTGGAAGAGTTGCTCCTTGGGGCAGACGGATGGGTAGCCGGGCTGGTGGATGCGTTTCCGCGGGAGACTGTAGCGATCTACCGGCTCGCAAAGGCAGGAAGACTGCATGAAGCCAGGGAGATCTACCGCTGGTTCATGCCCCTGCTTGAGCTCGACATACACCCCAAGCTCGTGCAATACATCAAACTCGCAGCAGCGGAGACGGGGATCAGTTCAGAACATGTCAGGGCGCCAAGGCTACCCCTCGTGGGTGCGGAGCGGGAAAGAATCCTGTCGGTCATCCGTGAAGGGATCCGGCTCAGGCCCTCGCTGCCCGACTATCTTTCGATGTGAATCACCGCGACGGGATCGGTGCGGGACCGGTACGATCGAAATTTGACACGAGCAGCGGATGGATACGATATCCTCCGTTCATGAAATAAATATAAAAATGGATACACGATTCAACGATACCCCTCCGGCATCGATAGACGGGATCATGCAACGATCATGGGC
>JBIKIB010000401.1:0-3513 GCA_044361845.1 Chitinophagaceae bacterium
GACGAGAATGATCACGGATAAGGAAAATTTCACGGACTGGTGGCCCGGAGAAACACAAACAGACGACAGATTCACCCTCGGAAAACAGATCATTTCGATCCGTGAAGCATATCTCAATAACATCGCGTTGTCATCAGAAAGAAAAGGAGTGAGATCGGAGATTTCCATCAGTGTTTCCGGAGAAACAAAAAGAAGCTCAGATATCATCATCAACATCACCAGCCGTTTCTCTGAAAATCCCCTTCGAAGAATGTTCCAATACTTATCCTTACCGGCAATGAGGTCGGAGCATAAAAACTTGGCCCTGAAGCTAAAACTGTTTTTCTCAGATCCTGAAAAGGTTTACGGTTACAGGATAGAAAGTCAACAGGTCAAGGATGCTTCTCTCATATCTATGCGGCAGGAGTTTGACCACGATCCTTCTACGCAGGAAATATATGCACTGATCGACGAATTGAGTTCATACATCCTCAAACAAGGAGCAACGGAAACGGGTCTGCCCATGCTGCATGTGCTCGTGGTCGATGGCATCAGATATCAGGCAATGGTAGCCATTGCGACGGACAGGGATCTGCCTGCAACGGATCGATTTACGCTCAAGAAAATGCTTCTTAATGGAAATATCCTGGTCGCAGAGGTTCATGGTGGGAAATATGCGATAGATGCATGTATGCAGGCTGTGGAACACTTCGTGAAGGATCACAACAAAATGTCGCCTGCCATGCCGTTCCAGCGTATCATAACGAACAGAATGACTGAAAAAGACACGAGCAAGTGGATCACCACGATCAACTACCCCATATTTTAACAAGACAACAAAATCAACTTTATCGCAGATCTCGGATGATCAGCCTTAGACTATCATTATTCTGCGCAAGGAGGAATGCCTGTCTGCCGGCAACATCCATCGATTTTATTTGAGAGACCTGCCCTTTTATATCTAATCCTCTAACGGGCGAAGATCTGAATACGCCACTACCCTGGTTCAGTAAAAGCATGCCCGGCAATGCATCCTGGCGACCGATCTCTATATTGTTCGCATGGAAATTCCCCCATACCATGATGTCTGGGAGGTTGCCTCCGGCAGAAGGCAGAACAGACAAAGAACGGACTGTGCCCAACTGAGCCTCGAAGGGCAATGGCATTCCCCTGAATGTAAGATTCCCATCATTGATGAAGACCATGCTTTCGAATGTATTCGCTGTGAGCAGCATGCCCTGTCCGAGCTTTGATCCGCCAAAAAGATCCGTCATGTCCGCTTTGGAAAAATCAGCCGCGTACAGGAATTTTTTCTTCAAGGCGGGGATGCTTTTTTCGAGCAGGATCTTGCTGGCGAATGGGATCTCCATGCCGCCGACGTGATAACTGATGATCTGTTCGATGCGGCCGTTATCATCAAAATCATTCACATACATCCTGACCGGTGCTTCCTTTGATGCTTTCAGTCTGCTGTTGAGTCCGAAATTCCCGGCCATGATATCCGGATCTCCATCATGATCAAGATCTGTGATGAGCATTTTTTGCCACCATCCTTTGAGGGTGGTGATGCGCTGCCTGACAAATGATCCACCTTTACGAATGAACGCATCGATACCTCCCCAGTTATAACAAATAACCAGATCATCTTTATTGTCGCCATTGAGATCTGTCCACTGAGCATCTGTCACCATCCCTGGAGCAAGCAGTTCCCTTGACCAAAGGGCGGTCACATCCGTGAATTTTCCCGTTCCGTCATTCTGCAATAAATAGGAGCGAGGGGATTTGCCATATTGCCAGGGAACAACCCTTCCCGCGATAAAAAGATCCGGGTATCCGTCACCATTGAAGTCTGTGGCGGTCACGCGGCTTTGCGTGTCATAAACATCTCCAAAAGCATCCTTCTTGGAGGAGAGACGTCCAGTACCATCATTGAGATATAGCAGTGGTTTAAGATGCACATCATCGTTATAATATTCATTCCCGCCACTCGCCAGGATAAGGTCAGGATGTTTGTCCTGATTCATATCCATCCACAACGCATCCACATGCTCCCACATGGAATCAAGTAGCAATTCAGGCTGTGGAAGTTTGCTGAAACCACCACCGGGCATTTGTAAAAAAATGGCGTTGTGGAATGTCTTTGAAGCACCCACAAAAACATCCTCCAGGCCGTCGTGGTTTATATCCGCCACAGAAAGTGCCGGACCTTCGGTGGAGATCATTTGCGGGAGAAGAGGTTCCCTATCGAATTCATTGAAACGATTCTCTTCATGCAGATAGTGTAGCCCTGAACGAAGGGTGATATCCTGAAATCCTTTGTCAGAAGTATTTTTATTTCTATTCCGAAGATGCTGATGGTCGAAGTAAGGCAAGGACTCCCTGAACGAAATGATCTGTCGGGAAGCTGTGAACACATTGATGGGTTGGCATGAATTGTCAGGCCATACAATGATCGCAGAATCAGGACGGAATCCTTCCAGTCCGATATGTATCGGGATATGCATACTCGACTGGAATCCATGAACTGCTTGTCGTTCATAGACCATCGTTTGTTCCCCGACATACAAAATAACCTTTGCACCTACTGCGGATGGATTTGAGGGCGGACCTTTCAGATCAATACTGGCGTATACGCTTGGGGAGCCTTCCTTACTGGTATTATTGCGATACACCAGGGCCTGGGCATTGATATTGTTCACCACGATATCAAGGTCTCCGTCATTATCCAGATCCGCATAGACAGCTCCATTTGAAAAGGTTTTGGGATTATCGGCCACACGATCAGAGACATTGTCGAAACGCAGTTCTCCGCGATTCACAAAAAACTGATTGGGGATCTTTATTTCCGGAAAGCGATCGATCAGTGCGAGGTCTGTTTCCTGAAGTTTATTTTGCCTGAGCTTATCCTGCATTTCGGCTCCAGATACGAAGTTTATGTAATCTATATCGTTCATCCGCTTGGGAATGCCGTTGGATACGAATAGGTCTTTTTTGCCATCGTTATTGAAATCCATCAGCAGAGACGCCCAGCTCCAGTCTGTCGCATGGATGCCGGCGTATTGCCCCACCTCACTGAAACTTCCATCTCCGCGGTTGAATTGTAAATTGTTCCTTGCATACTGGTGCGAATATCCGTAAGCGATCTTCTGCTGATAGATCGCGTAGTCATCCTCTGAAAGCGATCTTCGCAGCAGGGTGGGATCATAGGGCAGCATATCCATGGAGACGATATCGGGGAATGCGTCGTTGTTGACATCTGCCGCATCGACGCCCATGCTGAACTGGCTTGTGTGCCTTAACTGCCGGTTGCCTTCTTCCCTGAAGGTACCGTCACCCCGGTTGATGTACAGATAGTCATTTTCATGAAAGTCATTGCCTACATATATATCGGGCCTGCCATCAAGGTCGATGTCGGAAATGGCCACACCCAATCCGTAACCGATGCGGCTGCCATTGATGCCGGCTTCGCGCGTGATATCCCTGAAACGGGTATGCTTATCACCGGAGGCATCCTGGATTTTTTCATTCCTATAC
>JBIKIB010000402.1:0-3512 GCA_044361845.1 Chitinophagaceae bacterium
TAATAGCCTTGTGGACCCCTACCCTATCCGATACACCCGTCTTGATCTTCATGAGTGCCGGATGCAACACCTGCTTGACGAGTGTGGTCTTCCCGCTTCCGCTGACCCCGCAGATCACACAAAGCGTCTGAAGGGGTATGCGGACATCGATATTGCGGAGGTTGTTCTGACGGATCCCTTCCAACAGGATCGACCTTGTCCACTTCCTCGGAGATGCAGGCGCATCTATGGTGAGTTCTCCGCGCAGGTATTTGGCAGTAAGACTCTCCGGATGCTTCAGGATGGCATCATAGTTACCGGCCGCGACCACTTCTCCCCCAAGGTGACTGGCCAGCGGCCCCATGTCGATGATATGATCCGCTTCTCGCATCATCTGCTCATCGTGCTCCACCACCACGACCGTGTTGTCAAGATCCCTTAGATTCTTGAGCACACCGATCAACCGGTGCGTATCGCGCGGATGCAGACCGATGGACGGCTCATCGAGGATGTACAGGGAATTGGTCAGGTTGCTGCCAAGGCTCCTGGTAAGCTGGATGCGCTGGCTCTCCCCGCCACTCAGGCTATTGGCAAGACGACTGGGCATGAGATACCCCAATCCTACATCCAGCAATGTCCGCAGACGCTGCCTGATCTCGAGCAGGATACGCCGCGATACCTGTTCCTCAAAAGAATTGAGCGCCAATGATCCGAACCATTCGTCCAGATCGCAGACCTGCATCGCACAAAGCTCACCAATATTCCGGCCTCCCACCTGCACATACAAAGCCTCCTTTCGCAGCCGATACCCACCACACGCGGTGCAGGTCGTCCGGCCTCGATACCTGGATAAAAGCACACGATATTGCACTTTGTACAGGTTCTGCTCCACTTCCCTGAAGAAAGCCGATATCCCTTCGGCATATGCGTTGCCTTGCCAGAGTTGATCCAGCTGCTCCGCTGTCAGATCCATGACAGGCCGGTGTATCGGAAAATCGAATTGCTTCGCACCCCGTATGAACTGCTCCTTCCATTGCCCAAGCTTCTCCCCCTTCCAAGGTGCCACAGCACCCTCATAGACACTCAACCTCGCATCAGGAATGACCAGCTCAGGGTCGATGCCCAACACCTGTGAGAAACCCTCACAGACCGGACATGCACCGAACGGATTGTTGAAGGAGAACAGATTCGGCACGGGCTCCTCGAAGCGTATGCCGTCGAGTTCGAACCGATTCGAAAAATGAAACATGTCCGCCTCATTGCGCTCAATGTACAACTCCCCGTCACCCTCATAGAAAGCGGTACTAACGGAGTCGGCTATACGATGTTTGTCATCCTCGTCGAAATCCTTCACCACCAGCCGGTCGATGAGCACATAAGTGTCCCGCGATGGTCGCCATTCCGGCATCGCCTGCAGGTCCTCGATGCGCGCGACACCCCTTGCATGCATATCGTAGATCCTGGAAAAACCCTTCTGCAAGAGGATATTCAACTCTTCCATGGCATCCCTTCCCTTTCCGGTCAGGAAAGGGACCAACAGGTATATCCGGTCACCCGTCGCGTATCCACAGATCGCACGAACAACATCCTGTACATCGTCCTTGCGCACCTCACGGCCCGAAACAGGGGATATGGTCCTGCCGATGCGGGCATACAACAGCCGCATGTAGTCATACAGTTCCGTCATGCTGCCAACCGTAGAACGAGGCGTACGGGTGATGACCTTCTGCTCGATGGCGATGGCCGGACAAAGACCATGGATATGGTCGACATCAGGCTTGTTCATCCGCATCAGAAACTGCCGCGCATATGCGCTCAGACTCTCCGCATACCGCCTTTGACCCTCAGCGTACAAGGTATCGATGGTCAAAGAGGATTTTCCCGATCCGGAAACACCCGTGACGACGATGAGGTTCTTCCTAGGTATTTTTACGCTGACATTCCGCAGGTTATGCACCCTTGCTCCATGGATCACAATGTCCCCGCCACCTTGCGATGACACGTCAGTGACCTTCTTACTCTTGCCTGTAGCGACTTTTGCCATTTCAGTGTGTCAGATTAGAAAACGTGAAGTTACGAATGTTCGGTTACGTGCTTTTACGATGCCCCGAAAGTACAGTAACCATGCGGGTTTCAGGGTTTTTTGAATGTGCAAAAAAGGATGAAAAAATATATCAGAAAAAAAATCAAAGATTCATTTTAACATATATTTTCGTCATCCAATATCCGGGAAACAAAACAGTTAACCTACTAAACCTCATCACTTATGACTTCTGTTTGTCCAACGGATATCGGTACACTTGAAATCCAGAACCGATTAAAAACCACAGAAGAAATGCGTTCTCTCACCGCCCTTACCGACCAGCAACTGATCCACCTTTTCATGGACGGGGATGCAGAAGCCCTCGAAACGATCTTCAACCGGCATAAGGATAAAATATTCACCTCCATAGTGCTTCTGGTGAAAGACAAATACCTTTCCGAAGACATTTTCCAGGACGTATTCATTAGGGTGATCGACACCGTTAGGAACGGCCGTTATACCGAAGAAGGAAAATTCCTTCCCTGGGCAATGCGCATAGCGCACAATCTATGTGTCGATCACTTCCGTAAAGTCAAGAGGGCACCCATCGTCCGCAGCGGTGAAGACCACGATATATTCGAAGTCCTCAATCTTTCCGAGGATGGCATCGACCAGAAAGTCATGCAACGTCAAAGCCATGACAGGATCCGCCGTATGCTCGACATGCTGCCGACCGACCAGCGGGAAGTCATCGTACTCCGGCACTATGCAGAACTGAGTTTCAAGGAGATCGCCACCCTCACCAACTGCAGCATCAACACAGCACTCGGTCGCATGCGCTACGGACTGATCAACCTGAGGAAGATGATGCACGAAAAAAAGATCGCACTCTGATCGGTCAGGGCCACAGATATGCCGCAACACGTAACATGATGCATTTTCAGGGGACAGGTAAGAAAGCCCCTGAAAATGCATACTCCTTAAAGTCCGGTGATATGCTTGAAAACCTCCCGCCCATCAAGATTACCGAGTAAGCGGTTGCTTGCCCGCTCAGGATGTGGCATCATACCGAAAACAGTCCGCTTATCATTGCAGATCCCCGCGATATTCTTCAACGCTCCATTGGGATTCGACTGCTCTGTAACACCCCCATCCACATCACAATACCGATAAATGATCTGCCCATTCTTTTCAAGGTGATCCAATGTCTTGGCATCCGCATGATACCGGCCTTCCCCATGGGCGATCGGCACCTTCAACACCTTACCATCCTCCCCTTTGATATGCACATTCCTGCAAACGAACTGCATATTCAGATTGGAGAGCAATGCACCCGGTAACAACCCTGACTCACAGAGGATCTGAAAACCATTGCAGATGCCCAGAACACGTCCGCCATGGCCCGCAAATTCGATCACCGACTGCATCATCGGACTGAAGCGGGCGATGGCCCCGCACCGGAGATAGTCACCATAGGAAAAACCACCCGGAAGAACGATGCAGTCCCCCA
>JBIKIB010000403.1:0-3502 GCA_044361845.1 Chitinophagaceae bacterium
TCGAAACGGCCATAAAAGTGATGGAAAAAGTTCCCGAGCTACAGATGGTGCTGGATCATCTGAATTGTCCGCCCATTGCACAGCAGGAGAAATTCGGTGTCTGGGGCGAACGCATGAAGACAGCGGCAGAGAACCCTAATTGCCATGCAAAGATTTCAGGCATGGGGACAATGACCGGCAATCTAAGCGGGTGGAAGAAAGAGGACATCAAACCATATATCGCATTCGCACTGGAGCATTTCGGCGTGGACAGATGTTTTTGTGGCGGAGACTGGCCGGTTCTTTTACTGGCCGGAAATTATGTTGACACATGGCAGGCCTACACCAAGGTTCTTTCCGAACTGTTGGACGAAAAAGACCAGGACAAGGTTTTACGATCGAATGCCATTGAATTCTACAGGTTATAAACTTTTGCCATGGGATTACTGACAGGTGTCTTTTTTCATGCCATCGGTGCCAGTTCAGCATCCATGTGTTATACTCCGGAGAGAAAGAAGAAAAATTGGAGTTGGCAGACTTACTGGCTGGCACAGGCCACTGTTTGCTGGCTGATTCTTCCACTTACGGTAGCTTGGTTGACCATACCCGATCTGCCGGCCGTCATCAGACATTCGCCCGGGAGTTCGATGTGGCTCACTTTTACCCTTGGTGCGGTCTATGGCATTGGTGGAACGGCCTTCGGCATCGCCATACGATACGTTGGGTTTTCACTCACTTATGCGTTTTCCATCGGCATATCCTGCGTACTGGGGACTTTATTGCCTCCGATCCTCCACGGTCAATTGAGCGATCTCCTGGGCAAGACGGGCTCCATGTGGATCATGGGCGGCATTGCGCTTGGCATTGTGGGCATTGCGCTATGCGGGATCAGTGGCAGGATGAAAGAAAAGGATCTTTCCGTCACGACGGACGATGTCGGAAAATTCGACATGGCCAAAGGAATGCCACTGTGTTGGCTGGCCGGTATCCTTGCCTCGTTTTACGGTTTGTCACTCGATCAGGGATCGTCGATCGCCTCTGTGGCAGAGCGCTACGGTGCAGGTGCATTTAGGGGAAATGTGATCTATATATTTTCCAATACGGGTGCATACCTTTCGACCTTGATCTATTGCGCGTATTTACACCGCAGGGATGGCACTTTCCATGAATTTTTCAGCTTGCCTGAGGCATCGGGTCAAAGCGTACTTTTGAAAAATTATGGTCTGGCCTGGCTCACGGGGATCCTATGGTATGCGCAATTTTTCTTTTACGGCCTGGGGCATGTGAATCTGGGAGCGTACCAATTCTCGAGTTGGGCCATACACATGATCATGCTGGTCATGTTCAGTGCCATACTGGGGATCTTCATGAAGGAGTGGGTTTCGGTGCGATCTGGCACCAGAAGAACACTGGGAATGGCATTGTTTGTCTTGTTGATATCGATCCTGATGATCACATTTGGAAATTATGCAGGGGCATGACAGATCACATAGAACTGACCGGTTCTGAAAAAAAACCTTCCATCATCATCATTGGCGCTGGGGGCATCGTGCGTAACGGACATCTACCCGCCTACCGGTCGGCAGGATATCATGTCAGGGGCATTTACGACCTGGTCAGGGAAAAGGCGGCGGAGCTTGCGGATCAATTCGGGATTGAAAGGGTATATGCCGATCTGAGCGAAGCCATTTCGGATGCTCAAGATCCGGTCGTGTACGATCTGGCCATTCCCGCTTCACAAATGATCCCCATCCTGGAACAGCTTCCATCCTGCTCCACCGTCTTGCTGCAGAAACCCATGGGCGAGCATATTGCTGCTGCAAGAGAAATATTCCGGATCTGTATGGAGAAAAAGATCATGGCCGGTGTGAATTTTCAATTGCGTTATGCGCCATTCATCCTGAAGGCAAAGGAACTGATGGCGTCAGATGCGCTTGGGGTCATCACCGATGTCGACATTAACATCAACACCTACACCCCATGGCATCTTTGGGATTTTTTGTATGACATACCCCGGATGGAGATCCTGTACCACAGCATCCACTATATCGATCTGGTGAGAAATTTACTGGGAGATCCGATTTCCCTGATGGCCAGTACCATCAGGCATCCCTCGATGAAAAAATTATCATCCGTACGGACGAACATCTGCATGATTCACGGGGATGAACTCTGGGCCAATATCCTCACGAATCATTGCCACGACTACGGAACCAGACACCAGCATTCTTACGTCAAGATCGAAGGGACCAAGGGCGCCATTCATATTAAAATCGGGTTGTTGCTCAACTACCCCAATGGGGAACCAGATGTTTTTGAATACATCACGCGTCAACATGATCCGAATGCCGAATGGCAGGTCGTCCCGATAGAAGGATCATGGTTTCCCGATGCATTTGCAGGTTCCATGGCTCAAATGCTCCGTACATTTTCCGATCATGAATACGTGCCGGACAACCACATAAAGGATTGTCTGAATACGATGGCCTGCGTCGAGGCCGCTTATACCTCAAATGAAACAATGGGCGTCAGGCCCGATCTGATAAAATAAAAACCCTGCTATGACAAATCCTAATTCAGACCCATCGCTGCATGATCAGATACCTGTCTGGAACGCCGAAGACTGGTATTATGAAGATATCGTTATCGGCAAAAGGCTCCGCTCCATCCGGCGGACGATCAGCGAAGGAGAAAGCATGCAGTTCAACAACCTCGTATTGGACATGCATCCCTATGTGGCAGATGAGATCTTCGCCAAACAGGAAGGCCTGTTCGGAAAACGCCTGGTGGCCGGTGCTTTTGTATTCAGTGCAGGCCTGGGTTTAGTGGCCACCAACTGCGTGAATGCATTCAGCTACGGATACGATAAGCTTCGATTCATCAAGCCGGTATTTATAGGAGATACGATCTACACGATCAAAACGGACCTTGATAAGCAGCCGAAATACAAGGACATGGGATTGTACAGGGCGAGCTATGAGATCTTCAAAAATGAAGGGGAACTGGTGCTATACTGTGAACATATTCAAACGGTGAAATATAAACATCCGGAGCATTTCGCAGGCTGATCCATTACCCATTTTCGGTGGGTATCCCGTTATGTGATACACCTTGTTTTTAGATCATGAGGTTGCTCAGGATGATTCATCAATCGATCTACAATGATGAAAAATCAACAAAACGCCATTTCATTTCCAGAAGGAAAATATACGTCAGGGCTCTCTGTTTGTGGCCTGTGGATTAATGATCGGATCCCTGTTGATTACGCGTTTGAGTGACATGGATTATCCGGGGTGCATCATCCAATGTGTTTTGTGAAGCGCAGGACCATTGCTGCAACGTGTTCGATCTCCTTCTGCCGGAGACCCGGGTAGCAGGGAAGACTCAGTGTCGTTGCGCACCAGGCCGTCGCGTTCGGATGGTCACCGCCCGCATGCCAGGGGCCGTCCATCAGATGCAGTGGCTGAGACCAGTGGATTTTTGTTTCTACACCTTGCTCTGAGAGGTTGTGCATCAAAGCGTC
>JBIKIB010000085.1:0-11663 GCA_044361845.1 Chitinophagaceae bacterium
AGCAATGGCTGCTCGTCATGATACCACACTCCTGTACTGTTTCGAAAAGGCGGGCGTACTGCTCGATGCAGAAGACGAACAAACCCGCATCCCACAGATCGGCCCCACGGAATTCGAGAGACTGAAGCAGGAAAATAAAATATTTGCAGGAATGATCCCAAAGCTGGAAAATGCCTTCAAGGCGCTCCGGTCAGGTGTCGGAAAGGTTGTGATCGGTAAAGCGGAGGACTGGGACGAGCTCATGAACGGCCAGGCAGGCACTACCATCAAACTGTGAACCAACACGCATGAATAAACAGATCAAAGGAGTTATTTTCGACATGGATGGCACACTGGTGGACAATATGCATTTCCATCAGCAGGCGTGGTTCGCATTCCTGGATCAATATGGTGTGATCGTGAGCGAAGCGGAGTACCATGAAAAAAATGCTGGCACCATCACCGAGATCATCCCGAAGTTCTTTCCCGATATCAAAGATCCAGCAGAAATCATGCGCCTGGGATTGGAAAAAGAAGAAATATACCGAGATCTATACAGCAAGGAGATCAGATCCCTGCCCGGACTGGAAACCTTCTTGCAGGTACTCTCAGACGCCGGTATCCTCATGGGGCTCGCTACAGCAGCGGACCGTGGAAACATAGATTTCACCATCGATGCGCTCGGCCTACGCAGATACTTCCATGCCATCATCGGGGCAGAAGAAGTGACGTACGGCAAACCCCACCCCGACGTATTCCTGAAGGCGGCGTCTGCCCTGGGAAAAAACCCTGACGAATGCATGGCTTTCGAGGACTCGACACCGGGCATCCGGTCAGCAATTGCCGCAGGGATGAAAGTCACGGCACTGGCAACAACACACAGAAGAGATGAGCTGGATGTATTCCCACTTCATGCCATCATCGAAAATTATGTCATCTCCGACCCCGTCGGATTTCTAAACGGATCATCATGATACAGAACAAGATACTCACAGATGGTGCCATTGCACTGCTGCGGGAACTTATCCGCACCCCATCTTTCAGCAGAGAGGAGGACCAAACGGCAGGGATCATCTGCCGGTATCTTGGTCTGCAAAGGATCGAACACACCCGCATCCTCAACAACGTATTCGCTTTCAATAGGTATTTCGACCCTGCCAAGCCGACCATTCTGCTGAACTCACACCACGATACGGTCAAGCCCGCCAAAGGCTACAGCATCGATCCATTCACCCCATTGGAAAAAGACGGCAAACTCTTCGGGCTCGGGAGCAACGACGCAGGCGGTCCACTTGTTTCCCTGCTGGCGGCATTCGTGCATTTCCACGATCGTAGCGACCTCACCCATAACCTTGTCGTGGCAGCCACGGCGGAGGAAGAGATATCCGGTACTAACGGTGTCGAATACCTGCTCAAAAGCCCGCACTTCCTGGATCATTTCCATGGAAGGGAGATCGAGGGTGCCATCGTCGGGGAACCGACAAGGATGCAGCTCGCCATTGCCGAGATGGGACTTCTGGTCGTGGATGCTATGGCTACAGGCAGGGCCGGCCATGCCGCACGCAACGAAGGGCAGAACGCCATTGATATCGCGATCAAGGACATCGAATGGATCAATGGTCATCGTTTTGAAAGATCCTCTGACGTGCTTGGCCCCACGAAGATGACGGTGACGGTCATGGAGACGGACAATAAAGCACACAATGTCGTGCCGGACAAATGCGGCTTCGTCATCGACATAAGGGTCAACGAGTGCTACACATTCGAAGAGATACTGGCAGAGATGGCCTCTCATATGAAAAGCGAATTACGACCAAGAAGTACCCGTTTGAGGTCTACAAGGATCGAAAAGGAACACCCCCTGGTACAGGCCGGGATCGACCTGGGCTTCAGCTGCTATGGTTCACCCACGACTTCCGACAAGGCGTTGATGGGATTCCCTTCGCTTAAAATGGGTCCCGGTGATTCCGCAAGAAGCCATACAGCAGATGAATTCATTTTCATCCATGAGATCACGGAAGGAATCGCATCATATATCGAATTGCTTGAAAAAGTCATAAAAGCCTGAAAGGCCACGTAAAATAATCACGGATGAAACTCTGGAGCAAAGAAAACACGAAGACCTCCGAAATGGTCGAAGCTTTCACGGTCGGTCGTGACAGGGAGTTCGATCTGATGCTGGCACGCCATGATGTGGATGGATCCATCGCACATGTCATGATGCTCGGCGAGGCAGGACTGCTGACATCCGACGAAGCCGTTGCAGCGGTGAAAGGCCTTCGGGAGATCCTCGCCGAAGTGGACAAAGGTTCTTTCAGGATCGAAGATGGGATCGAGGATGTCCACTCCCAGGTGGAATTCCTGCTGACCCAACGCATCGGTGATACGGGCAAGAAAATCCACAGCGGCCGCAGCCGGAACGATCAGGTGGCCGTCGACATTAAGCTCTACCTGCGACATTCTGTCAATGAATTGAAATCGGAAATACACCAGCTATTCGACCTGCTCATAAGCCGGAGCGAACGCCACAAAGATGTGCTGCTTCCCGGGTACACGCATTTGCAAGTCGCCATGCCCTCCTCCTTCGGCCTTTGGCTGGGTGCATACGCTGAAAGTCTTGTGGATGACATGGAGATGCTCGCAGCAGCATATGCCGTGGCGGACAAGAATCCACTGGGAAGTGGTGCCGGCTATGGATCATCCTTCCCGTTGCAAAGAAAACGTACCACAGAACTCCTTGGCTTCGCCACACTCAACTGGAATTCGGCATATGCACAGATGAGCCGGGGAAAGACCGAAAAACTTGTGGCCATGGCGATCGCCAGCGTGGCAGCCACCTTGAGCCGATTGTCGATGGACGCATGCCTGTACCTCGGCCAGGACTTCGGCTTTATAAGCTTCCCCAGTGATCTGACAACTGGCAGCAGCATCATGCCGCACAAGAAAAATCCCGACGTGTTCGAACTGATCAGGGGAAAATGCAACCGCCTCCAATCATTGCCCAATGAACTGACTTTATTGACCAGCAATCTCCCGTCAGGTTACCACAGGGAGATGCAGCTGACAAAAGAGATCCTTTTCCCTGCATTCACAGAACTCAGGGACTGCCTGGCCATGATGCAGCTGATGATCTCTTCCATGAAAGTGGAACCAGACATCCTTCAACAGGAGAAATACCGATATATCTTCAGTGTCGAAGCCGTCAACAAATTGGTGAACGAGGGAATCCCGTTTCGTGAAGCATACCAGACTATCGGAAGGAAGATAGAAGAAGGAAGTTTCAGTTTCGACATTTCTGAGCCGCTGCATCATACACATGAGGGAAGCATCGGTAATCTTTGCAACAATGAGATCAGACTGGAGATGGAGAAGGTCATGCTGAAATTCAAAACACAATGAGGTGGATGCCCATTGAACGAAAATAATGACCTGTATTCATGCTATCCACTGGATCATGGATAACTGGTCATCAAAGACTCATCATCTCCTTGAACCTGACGGCTTGTCGACGGCTGACCTCGATCTTCTCTCCTCCACGGATCTCCAGCAGAAGCCCCCCGTTGAAATAGGGCTCCACTTTTTCGATCATCCTCAGGTTGACGATATGCTTCCGATTGGCCCGGAAAAAAATCCGGTCGTCTAGTCGTTCTTCAAGTGCATTCAGGGATTTAAGGATCAAGGGCTTGTTGCTGCCGAAGAACACTTTTGCATAATTCCCCGCAGACTCGAACATCCGTATTTCCGTGAGCTTCACAAACCAGCAGCGTTCGCCGTCTTTTACAAATACCTGGTCGTTTTCTCCGAGCGGCCCTCTTGGAAGGGATGGCACATAACCCATTTCAAGATCTTTCTCTTCGGCCTGTTCCAGCTTCTGGATGGCGTCAGAAAGCCTTCTGGGTTCGATAGGCTTCAAAAGGTAATCAAGTGCATTCACCTCGAATGCCTTGAGGGCATATTCGTCATATGCCGTCGTGAAGATCACGTGGGGCACATTGTCCAGTTCCTCGAGCATCTCAAAGCCGGTTTTGCCGGGCATTTGTATATCAAGGAATATCAGATCAGGACGAAGTTCTTCGATCTTCTCTCGGCCTTCTGTCGCATTGGTAGCTTCAGCCAGGATCTCTATCTCCGGGAATTCCAACAGCAATTTCTTAAGCTCCATCCTGGCGAGCCGTTCATCGTCTATGATGATCGCTTTTTTATTCATGGTGCATGCCTTTTTTATTTGATCGGATCCGGTAACAGTCATTTGTCCAATGCGTGTTCAAGGTTTATCATGAAACAGTGCTGGCAGGAATGCTCACACATGCTTCTACCATCATATCGGAAGTGTTCCTGATGGTGAATGTCGCACCATCGCCGAATAAGAGTCCAAGCCGGTTCGCCGTGCTGCTCAATCCGAATCCTTCGCGGTTCATACTGCCATGCAGCTTCCCGGAGTTCCGGACAATGAGTTCGTAATTTTCACCTTTCAGGTTTGATTCGATCCTCACGATACCGCCATCTATTTTTTTACTGATGCCATGCTTGATCGCATTCTCCACCAGTGTCTGCAGCATCATCGGAGGCACGGGCATATCCAGCGTATCCTCATCGATATCATATTCCACCTGCAAACGATCCTCAAAGCGAATATATTCCAATGCAAGATAGTCCCTGACAATATCCAGCTCCCTTTCGAGGGTGACAGTCTCCTGATGCTGGGAATACATACTGCTGCGGAGGATATTGCTCAATCCGGTGATCGCATCCCTTGCACGGGATGGATTTTCATCGACTAATGCACGGATGCTGTTCAGTGCATTGAAGATGAAATGCGGATTGATATGAGATTTGATGGTTTTGAGTTCAAGCTCTTTCACCAGGTTCTGCAGCTTCAGCGTGTCGAGCTGCTGGGATCTGGATTTCTCAATGTAGTGATACATGAAATAAATGGAATTCCACATGAACAGTATCACGAACCCATTGAACGAATTGCGTACGAGCATCCCCAGATATCCGATCCTGACCTCCGAATTGTATCTCAGATCGGTGAGGAATATGATCCCACTCTCTATCAGCCCCAACATGACAGCGAATACGAATGTCAGCATCATGATGGAATAGATCTGCCGGTTCAGCTGCTGCTGCATGAGCCTTGTCCGCATAATGGTATGCCGCATCAGGTGGGATATGATCACCCCAAGGGTCACCGCAATGATCAACCGACCGAAATGCCAGAGGTCAAGTCGATCGAAGGTGAAGAAAAAAAACAGGTTGATGAGGATCAGGATCCCCCAGCCCATTGCCTGGAAGAGCCAGTACTTGGGTAGCTTTCGGATCAGCGTGGTCATATCACTAATTCCTTTCATCAAAACTAACCCGATTCCCATCAACATCATTCCGTTTTGTATCAATGGTAAATATCTGATCGTCACCGGCCGTTTTACCATAACAAAACATGATTTTTTTTTGTTAAAAGCCGTTATATTACATCAACCGCAAGATTAATGCCGGTTGTTTGATAATTTTACACCCTAATCAGGATTCAATCATGGACACGAAAGCCGGACCGTTGCTGGAAAACATCCAATTCCCAGAAGACCTACGCAAAATGGGTAAGGAGCAGCTGCACCAGGTCTGCGACGAACTCCGCCAATTCATCATAGATGTGGTGAGCGTCCATGGTGGTCATTTCGCTGCCAGCCTTGGGGTTGTGGAACTCACTGTCGCACTTCATTATGTTTATGATACCCCATATGACCAATTGGTCTGGGATGTCGGGCATCAGGCTTATGGCCACAAGATCCTCACAGGCAGAAGGGATAGCTTTTATACCAACAGGAAATATTTGGGCTTAAGCGGCTTCCCCAAACGAAGTGAAAGTGAATACGACACTTTCGGTGTTGGTCATTCCTCCACATCCATTTCCGCTGCATTGGGCATGGCCATGGCGGCAAAATACAAAGGAGAGACCGATAGGAAATGCATCGCAGTCATCGGTGATGGTGCCATGACGGCAGGCCTTGCTTTCGAAGCCATGAACCACGCCGGCGTATCTGACAGTGATGTGCTCATCATCCTCAACGACAATTGCATGAGCATCGACCCGAATGTGGGCGCACTCAAGGAATATCTGACGGACATCACGACCTCCCATACCTACAACAAGCTGAAGGATGATATCTGGCATGCACTTGGCAAGCTTCCCATAGGCAAGAATTTCACCCGGGAAATGGCCAGCAAACTGGAACACAGCGTAAAAGGATTCATCAGCCAGAGCAGCAATCTCTTCGAGGCCATGAAACTCCGGTACTTCGGCCCGATCGACGGACACAACATCACCAAACTCGTGGATACCCTGCAAGACCTGAAAGATATCCATGGTCCGAAGATCCTGCACATCATCACCACGAAGGGCAAGGGTTACTCCCTTGCAGAAAAAGACCAAACAAAATGGCATGCACCCGGGCTTTTCGACAAAGTCACCGGTGAGATCTATAAAAAGACATTCGATGTCCCGCAACCACCGAAATATCAGGATGTTTTCGGACATACCATCATAGAGCTTGCAGAGCAGAATGATAAGATCTTCGGGGTGACACCGGCAATGCCGTCGGGATCTTCCCTGAAATTCATGATGGATAAGATGCCCAAAAGGGCGATCGATGTCGGTATCTGCGAACAACATGCGGTAACCCTCAGTGCAGGCATGGCCACCCAGGGTTTGCGCGTCTTTTGCAACATCTATTCATCCTTCATGCAGCGTGCATTCGATCAGGTCGTACATGACGTGGCCATACAAAAACTGCCTGTTGTATTATGCCTGGACAGGGCCGGTCTTGTGGGTGAGGATGGCCCCACGCATCACGGAGCCTATGACATAGCATACTTCCGATGCATTCCAAATATGATCATCAGTGCCCCGATGAATGAAAGCGAATTGCGTAACCTCATGTTCACGGCCCAACTTGAATCCACCACCTACCCAATGGTCATCCGCTATCCCCGGGGTGAAGGCGTGATGCCCGATTGGAAGTCGGAGATGAAAGAGATCACCATAGGTACCGGCAGGAAAATCAGGGACGGGAAGGAGATCGCCATACTCACGATCGGGCATCCGGGGAATTTTGCCTCTGCCGCGATCCGGGAACTCCGCACAGAAGGCATCGAACCGGCACTCTATGATATGCGCTTCGTAAAGCCTATTGATGAACAAATGTTGCATGAAGTGTTCAAGCACTACCAGAAGATCATAACAGTGGAGGATGGCACCATCATAGGTGGCTTCGGTTCCGCAGTTTTGGAATTCATGGCGGAAAATAACTACCATGCAGAAGTCAGGATGCTCGGTATCCCCGACAGACTCGTCGAACACGGATCACTAAAACAGCTTCATCGCGAATGCGGGTACGATGCATCCGGTATCGCAGAGGCCGTGCGGGATATGATGAAACATACTGTTCAAGTCAACAGCATCGCAGGCTAGAATGTTATGTCTTCTTGGTCAGACTGCGCATCTGGCGGACGCTCATCATTGTAGGCTATGATGAAATTATTGCGTCCTTCCCCTACCATCACGGATAGGTACTGTTGTTGCGCAAGCTCAAGCACCGTAAGAAACAGGAATATCGCCTGGATGCGATCATGACAACCCTCGAAGACTTTTTCAAATGACATGTTCTTTTCTGAAGCAAGCGTCCTGAGCAGATTCTCCCTGCTCTCTTCCATCGTGTAGTTATACCGGTAAACGACATGTTGAGGCTTGTTGTTGCGGTCATACATCCGCTTCATCACTTTCTCAAACACCTTCATCAGCCGGAAAAGGGAGATCGTTTGTATCTCCGTCCCCTCGGATGCTTCCTCGCCAATATGGGACAGTTCTTTCAGCAGGTTGCCGCGCTTCACCATGAACATCCGTTCAGCCTCCATCTCTGCAAGCTTCGCGGATGCTTCCTTGAATTTCTTGTACTCAAGGATCTTGTCCACCAGTTCCTGCCGCGGATCGATCTCATTCCCCGCAGCATCGATCTCCTTACGGGGGAGCAGCATCTTGGCCTTGATACGCATCAGCGTGGAAATGAATAAAATGAACTCACTGCTCAGTTCAATATTACTTTCAGATGAACCATGCAGGAAATCCAGAAAATCCTGCGTGATCTTGGTGATGGGTATATTATAGATATCCAGTTCATCCCTTTCTATGAAAAAAAGCAGGAGGTCGAACGGACCCTCGAACTGAGGCAATGAGATATGATATGATGTATTATGTGCCATGCACTGCAATATAAAAAAGGTTTCGGCGAAATGCCGAAACCTGTCAAAAGTAGCTATTTGATGCGATTTACAGAGTAGCCGTTATCCCCACCGACAAGAGGGATTTTATCTGTGTTCGGGGAGCATTGCCATTAGGACCGAAGATCCTGACATCATCATCATAGATCAGGTCGAAGTTATACGTCACGCCAAGGAGTTTGTTGATCTTCATGGTGAACACGTTCGTCCAGAATACATCGATGTTCTTGGGCTTATGGAGATAATTCGAGTACAGATCCAGTCTTGACTGGTACACGACATTTTTGAGGATCTCCTTTTTGAAACTGGCGGAGAGATACGCACCAGCCTCCATTTTAAGTTTCTTTCCCTGCTCCACCCCATAGAAACCCACTAAAGACGGCCTTCCTACATACACGAAACGGGCTGAGATAGGGGAAAAAAAGACGCTGAAATAGCTGGTTGGTGTCCAATCAAATCCCGGTGCCAGGGTCAGGTATGCAGGAGACATGAAAGTGGAAGTCCGCGCAAAGGGTGTCTTGGAATAATCATATCCATTGGTGAACTGGGTACGGAAGTTCCCCACTATGCCGAAACCCAGCTTGGGCTTCATCTGATAGGTGTATTTAGAGAACAGGTCGATCCTGTCATCATTCTTTCGCTTTCCCTGTGAGCTGTTATTCATGACAGCATAAAAAAGATCCAGGCTATTTGACCAACGGACCCTGTCATGCTTGTAGTTTGAAAATAGATTGACATAGGTATTGATCGCCAATGAGCTTTTTTCTCCACCAGCAGCCCAGTTGCTCGTGGCACCCTGGGCGATGCCCAGGTTCAGCGTTGCACCTTTTTTCCAACCGGATTTATGGGTGGTATCGTCTTTCAACTTTATAGTACCGACGCTTTGAAGTTTTTTAACTGACGCATCCTGGCTGTTGCCCGCCAGTGACATAAATACAAAAATGGCGGTAGCGATTGCTTTCATGGTATCCTATCTATTTAAAAAAGAACATGGGGAATGATTACACCCCATGCCCTATGATAATGAATGTCTGAGCAAAAAATTTCAAGATCATTTCTTCAAAGAATCCCTGATCTCTTCCAGCAACAACTCGGATTTCGTCGGCTTAGGGGGTGGTGGTACTTCTTTGACCATATTAGCCTTGATACGGTTGATGCCTTTGAGCAAAAGGAATAGCACAAATGCGATGATCGTAAAATCCAACACTGCTTGGATCAATTCCCCGATCATGATACCTCCGACCGACCATTCCTTGAACTGTTCCGTACCCCCGATGATCATACCGATGACCGGCATGATGACACTATCAACCAATGCTGATACTATTTTATTGAACGCACCACCGATGATCACACCAACGGCAAGGTCCATGACATTGCCCTTGACCGCAAAATCCCTGAACTGCTTCATGAATCCCATTGTAATAAATTTTAAGTGTTAGGCATTTAGATGTTCAAAAGTAAAGGAAGCCACTGCAAAAATTAAGCTGGTGCATGGACATGAATATGTACTGCCTGTTAAAAGTATTCCAGGATATGCCAGACTGACTTATATAAACTTCCGGGATGGCGATAAGCAGGAAAAATGAAACTTTGCCGGAAAATCTGACTGTTGAATAGAAATTTGGCCAACTGGGGTTTATTCGTCATGTTAAGTGTCATCTGGGGTAGTTCATTCATCCTCATTAAGATGGGCCTGGTAAGGCTGAATGCCTATCAGGTGGCTTCGATCCGCATCCTCAGTGCCGGCATTGTGCTGCTGCCATTTGCCATACGTTCGTTCAGATCTGTTCCGACTGAAAAAAGAATGCTGGTTTTCCTTTCCGGTATCCTGGGAACATTTTTCCCGGCCTTTCTTTTTTGCATTGCGGAGACAAAGATCGATAGCTCACTGGCGGGTATCCTTAATGCCTTAACACCCATTTTCACGTTACTGATCGCAGCATCGGTGTTCAAGAAAAATATCAGTTGGCGAAAGTGGACGGGGGTGCTGCTGGGATTCACAGGACTCGTCCTACTCGTCACAACCGGCCAACAGGTGATGAGTTTTCAGTATCTCAGCTATGGATCATTAATTCTCCTCGCAACACTTTTCTACGCCATCAATGTGAATATGGTGAACAGATACCTGAAGGAGATTGGTTCCAGGGACATCGCTACCATGGCCTTTACCTTCCTGATCATCCCATCCCTGTTGATCCTGTATCTGACAGGATATTTTTCAATGGATGCAGATCAGGCTTTCATGTATGCCACCGGAGCTGGCATCATGCTTGGAGTCATTGGCACAGCAGCAGCTTCCATACTATTCTACATGCTCCTTAAAAGAGCCGGGCCGATGCTGGCATCAATGGTGACTTACGGTATTCCTTTCGTGGCAATATTCTGGGGTGTCCTCGCCGGAGAAAGCATCAGCCAAATGCAGCTGGGATCTTTGCTGGTGATCCTCGCAGGAGTGTATCTGGCCAATAAATAAAAATGCATCACAAGACTGTGATGCATTAAAAAAATCTATCTGCATTCAGACCGACATCACTTCCTTTTCTTTACTGGCAAGCAGCTTGTCGATCTGAGCGATATGCGTATTTGTCATTTCCTGAACCTCTTTTTCCGCATCTGTGGCAAGATCCTCGCTCAGGCCATCTTTCTTCATTTTTTTGATCTGTTCGATCGCATCACGACGTATATTACGGATAGCCACTTTTGAGTGCTCTCCTTCGCCATGTACACGCTTCACGATCTCCTTTCGACGCTCTTCGGTGAGCGGTGGTAAGAAGATCCGGATCATGATCCCATCGTTCTGAGGGTTCACACCCAGATTAGCAGCGATGATGGCCCTTTCGATAGGCTGTATCATGTTCTTCTCCCAAGGCTGGATGGTTAATGTGCGGGCATCAGATACGGTGATGTTTCCAACCTGTGACAGGGGAGTGGGCGAACCGTAATAATCGACCGTAAGTCCGTCGAACATCTGGGGATTGGCCCTTCCCGCGCGAATCTTCACCAGCTCCGCTTCAAGGTGTGAAATGGCTTTTGTCATCGACTCATCTGCGTGATCGACATACATCTTCAGTTCTTCTGACATAAGAATGGGGTTGAATAGACTGCAAATCTAACAAAAGGAAGCCAAAGACGTTTGTTTCAGATCCTTAGTTATCTTCCGGCAAGACAAGCTTCTTTTTCCTGAACGAAAGCAGCTTTTGGGCATTGATGGTGGGGTGTCCTTCGGCGAACTTGGGTTCGACGTATAACCGTTTACGTTTCAGGTTAAAAATCAACAGGCCAGTCATGGCAACAGCAGAAAGGAGCATCGTCATCAATAAGATCGTTGTTCCGAGGGAGCGGCTTAAATATGCGCACAATATAAATAATATGTTGACGGCCACACAGATATAGGTGACAGCAGAGTG